>DAITMD010000311.1:0-2857 GCA_036835345.1 Sandarakinorhabdus sp.
CGCCGGTGAGCGGGTGGAAGGCATTATCTTCGGCCGCGTGAAGGGCGGCTTCACCGTCGATCTGAACGGGGCGGTGGCCTTTCTGCCGGGCAGCCAGGTGGATATCCGCCCGGTGCGCGATGTGACGCCGCTGATGAACCTGCCGCAGCCGTTCCAGATCCTGAAGATGGACCGCAAGCGCGGCAACATCGTGGTCTCGCGCCGCTCCATCCTGGAAGAATCGCGCGCCGAAGCCCGCACCGGCCTGATCAGCAGCCTGGCGGAAGGCCAGATCGTTGACGGCACGGTCAAGAACATCACCGACTATGGTGCGTTCGTCGATCTGGGCGGCATCGATGGCCTGCTGCACGTGACCGACATGAGCTACAAGCGGGTCAACCACCCATCGGAAGTGCTCAACATCGGCGATGTGCTGCGCGTGCAGATCGTGCGCATCAACCGCGAGACGCAGCGCATCAGCCTGGGCATGAAGCAGCTGGAAGCCGATCCGTGGACGACGGCCGCTGCCAAATATGCCGTGGACACCCGCCACAAGGGCCGCGTGACCAACATCACCGAATATGGTGCCTTCGTGGAACTGGAAGCCGGCATCGAAGGCCTGGTGCACGTGTCCGAAATGTCGTGGGTGAAGAAGAACGTCCACCCCGGCAAGATCGTTTCCACCAGCCAGGAAGTGGAAGTGCTGGTGCTGGAAGTGGACGAGGAAAAGCGCCGCATCAGCCTTGGCCTCAAGCAGGCCCAGCGCAATCCGTGGGAGGTTTTCGCGGAAAACCATCCGGTCGGGTCCGTGGTGGAAGGCGAAGTCAAGAACGCCACCGAATTTGGCCTGTTCATCGGGCTGGACGGCGATGTGGATGGCATGGTGCACATGAGCGACATCGCCTGGGGCATGACCGGCGAAGGTGCTCTGTCGCGCCATCACAAGGGCGAGCGGGTTTCGGCCCGCGTGCTGGAAGTGGACATCGAAAAGGAACGCATCAGCCTGGGCATCAAGCAGATGGATGAACAGGGCGGCCCGCAGGTGCGCAACACCACCGGCGGCGATTGGAAGAAGAACGAGATCGTGACGGCCACCGTGGTGGCAGCGCGCGATGGCGGCCTGGATGTGCAGATCGGCGAAGATGGCCCGGTGGTGTTCATCAAGCGCGGCGATCTCAGCCGCGACCGCGACGAGCAGAAGGCGGAGCGCTTCCAGCCCGGCCAGAAGGTGGACACGATGGTTGTCGGCTTTGAAAAGGGCCGCAAGCCGATGCTGTCCATCAAGGCGCTGCAGATCACCGAGGAAAAGGAAGCCGTGGCGCAATATGGCACCTCCGACTCGGGCGCCACGCTGGGCAACATCCTGGGCGCCGCCTTCAACAAGGCGCGCGAAGGCGCCGACAAAAGCTGATCTTCCGCAGGATTGACAACTGCAAACGCCCTGGCAGCCCGCGCTGCCGGGGCGTTTTGCCATCTGCGGCCGGCAATTGTCCGGAATATGACACTGTGATTGCATTTTTCTGGCGCACCGCCTTGACCATGACCATTCTTCCAATATTATTGCGGAGTTAATGGGGGGCAGCGCCATCGGCATAGATCGCCGGTTGTGCATAGCGGGACGAACCAAGATGATCAGATCGGAACTGGTTCAAAGCATCGCCGAACAGAATCCGCATCTCACCATCAGAGATGTCGAACGGATCGTGGCGACTGTGTTCGATGAAATCACCGATGCGCTGGCCGATGGCCGCCGCGTAGAACTGCGCGGCTTCGGGGCCTTTTCCACCCGCGCCCGCGATGCCCGCACCGGGCGTAACCCGCGCACCGGCGCCGCCGTGGACGTGAACGCCAAACACGTGCCCTATTTCAAGCCGGGCAAGGAACTGCGCGAGAAGCTCAACGCCTGAGGGGATGATGCGCGCGTCCGGCCACCGCCCGAAAATCCGGGGCGTGGCCTGATTGCCGCCAATAATCTTCCAGACCGATCGCCCGCGTCAGCGCATCAAACCCGGGCAATTTCCAGACGGGCGCCATCACCGGCGTGAACATGAAATTGGTGAAGCGCCGCCGCACATCATTGTGCAGTATCTGCCCCGGCTTCCAGTTGGGATCTACGCGCGCCGGCCCGCGTTCCAGCAAATAGCCTTCGACGACCGCCAATGACCGATCCGGCATGTTCAGCGCCGCCAGCATCATGCTGGCCCCCACGGCAGCCAGCGGACCATCGTTGGCCAGCACCTGTTCCCACGTGGCGGCCGCCCGTTGGCGGTCGGCCTCACCGCCATCGGCCAGGGCCGCCACCGCCTGCCGCCACAGGGCCAAAAATGGCGGTGGCAATGGTGGCCGCGTCGCTTCGTCGTCCAGCATGGCCAGTGCCCGGTCCGGCCGCCCGCTGAATGCAAACAGGCCCATGCGCGCGAACCAGGTTGCACCGTGGCGCGGCCAATATTCCAGGCCCAATGCGCCGGCGCGGTCAGCCGCTGCCAGATTGCCGTTCATCCAGTGGGCATAGACCGAGCGGAAATTATAGCCTGCATGCAGCGGATCCAGCGCCACTGTGCGCTTGCGCAGCGGATAATGCCGCGCGATCAGCCCGGCCCCGGCCTGCACCTGGCTCAACCCGTCCAGCGACGGCAGATGATCGGGTGCATCGGCCAATATGGCCCGAAATCCCTGCTCTGCCGCCCACCAGTTGCCGTGGATCGGCTGCAGCAGCACCATTGCGGCGCGCGCATCGGCTTGGCCCGGATCGATGGCCAGCGCCCGCTTTGCCGCTGCCTCGGCTTCGGCCAATGCTGCCGTCACGCGCCCGGGTGGCGAAAATTCGGCCACATCGCGCATCGCCAGCGCCAGCAGCCCCCAGACCTCGGCATCATCC
>DAITMD010000312.1:0-2827 GCA_036835345.1 Sandarakinorhabdus sp.
GATCACCGGGTTCTGCGGTGACGCGAAGTTCAGGCAGTTGGTGATGGCCAGCGGCTGCGCGCCCACGGCAATCAGGTTGCGCCATGTTTCCGCCACCGCCTGTTTGCCGCCCTCGTGCGGATCAGCGAAGCAGTATCGCGGCGTGCAATCGGTGGTGATGGCCAGCGCCTTTTTCGTGCCGTGCACGCGCACCACCGCTGCGTCGCCGCCCGGCCGCTGCACGGTATCAGCGCCAACCTGGCAATCATATTGTTCCCAGATCCAGCGCCGCGAACACAGATCGGCACTGCCCATCAGGGCGAGCAGATCAGCTGCAATATCGGCACGTTCGGGCACATCGGTCAGCGGTTCGCGCTTCGGCGTGGGCACCCACGGCCGGTCATATTTCGGCGCGGCATCGGCCAGCGGATCGAGCGGGATGCGGCCCACCACCTCGCCGTGAAAGGTCATGGTGAGGTCGCCGCCCTCAACAACCTCGCCGATAACCGCGAAATCCAGTTCCCACTTGGCGAAGATGGCTTCGGCAAAGGCTTCGCGCCCCGGCTTCAGCACCATCAGCATGCGTTCCTGGCTTTCGGACAGCATCATCTCGTACGGGGTCATGCCGGTCTCGCGGCAGGGCACCTTGTCCAGATCCAGCCTGATGCCCACGCCGCCCTTCGACGCCATCTCCACCGAAGAGCTGGTCAGGCCGGCAGCGCCCATGTCCTGAATGGCGACGATCGCATCCGATGCCATCAACTCAAGACACGCCTCGATCAGCAGTTTCTCGGTAAACGGGTCGCCCACCTGCACCGTGGGGCGCTTTTCCTCGCTGTTTTCATCGAATTCGGCGCTGGCCATGGTGGCGCCGTGGATGCCGTCACGCCCGGTCTTGCTGCCGACATAGACCACCGGATTGCCCACGCCGGCGGCCGCCGAATAGAAGATCTTGTCCGCCTTCGCCACGCCCACGGTCATCGCGTTGACGATTATGTTGCCGTTGTAGCTGGGGTGGAAAATCGTCTCGCCGCCCACGGTTGGTACGCCCACGCAATTGCCATAGCCGCCGATGCCGGCCACCACGCCCTTGACCAGATGGCGCATCCGGGGCGCGTCGATATCGCCAAAGCGCAGCGCGTTCATGTTGGCCACGGGGCGCGCGCCCATGGTGAACACATCGCGCAAGATGCCGCCCACGCCGGTCGCCGCGCCCTGGTAGGGCTCGATATAGCTGGGGTGGTTGTGGCTCTCCATCTTGAAGATGGCGGCATCGCCGTCGCCAATGTCGATCACGCCGGCATTCTCGCCCGGCCCGCAGATCACCCACGGTGCCGTGGTGGGCAGCTTGGCAAGATGGATTCGCGAGGATTTGTAGCTGCAATGTTCCGACCACATCACCGAAAAAATGCCCAGCTCCAGCAGGTTCGGCTCGCGGCCCATGGCGGCCAGCACGCGATCATATTCCTCCGGCGTGAAGCCATGGGCTGAAACAATGTCGGCGGTGATGCTGCTCATGGCCGGGCGCATAGCCCGCGGCCGGGCATTTGTCATGCCGGGGCAACAGGATTTTCCGCTGTGCTCCGCGCCTGTGTCCGCCGGCTGGCCGCTGCCGAGCGCAGCATGACGATGCCGGTATAGATGATCACCGCAGATACCAGCCATTTCAGCGCGGTGAGCGGCAGCGATTCGACGATGAAGGCAGCGAACAGCACAGCCGGAATGCCGGCCAGCACCATTGCCGCTGCAATCCTGAGGTCGATCTTGCCGGCGCGCACATGATGCACGCTGATGCCGGCGGCGGCGAACGATGCGCTGGCCGCCATGATCGGGAAGCACAGGCGCGGATCCAGCCCCATCAGGCTGAGCATGGCCAGCGACGGCGCATAATTGCCGACACCGAAATTGATCAGGATGCCAAAGCCGAAACTGGCCGCGATGGCGACAATTGTAAGGCCCGGCGGCAGGCTGGTCGCGGCGCCGCCAAGCGGCATCATGTCAAGATTTGACAGCAGGTAGAAGATCGCCGCCAGCAGCAGCGCGTTGCCGACAATGAACTGCACCACCCAGGTGCGCGCCCGCGAAATCAGCGGCAGGCCGGCCCAGCCGCCGGCGATGAACGAAACGATGCTGCCCACCAGCAGCATTGGATCGACCGACACGCCCAGCAGCGCCAGGAAAATCAGGCCCTGCACCATGGTTGGCAAAGTGAGCCCGGTGATCATGGTCTGCGGGATCAGCCCATCGGGCACCAGTTTGCGCGCCTTGAACCACGCCATGGTGGGGGCCATCGAACCAATGCCCAGCGTATCAAGGAAATTGACCACCGCGCCCAGCACCGCCGCCTCGGCACGCGGCCACGCCCGCTGCCGGGTGACAGCGCGCAGCAGAACAACGCCGTTGAACGCTGCGGCCAGCGCCAGCAGCGCCAGAAGGATGGTCAGCATCAATTCGTCCCCTGCTGCACTTGGCCTTGGCTCGCAGCACTTGATCCCAAAAGGCGCAGAAGCGTTGTCGCCGTCAAGTTGACCGGCACGCATTTGTCATGCCGGCGTGGCATGATCACCGCAGTTGGACGCGTGCGACTCAGAAGGTGGAGGCTGCAATGAGCGATGATGCACAGGATATGCGGGCAATTGCCGATGACGTGGTGGCCATGGCCAAGGCGGGCGATTTCGACGCCATCGGTGAAAAATACTGGGACGACGACGTGGTGTCCATCGAGTCCGGCGATGGCCCGATGGCGGTGACCGACGGGATCGACGCGGTGCGCGGCAAGAATGAATGGTGGAGCGGCGCCCACGAAATCCATGGTGTCGAGGTTGCCGGCCCCTGGGTGAACGGCGAC
>DAITMD010000313.1:0-2818 GCA_036835345.1 Sandarakinorhabdus sp.
TCAACGATCAGGCGGCTGGGCTGGCTGAACTGCTGGCGGCGGCCGGGATCGATTCCCTCCCGCGTCGGCGCACCGGTCACTTGCGCAAATGCACCTTGCGGCAGCATTGCCAGCACACTCAAGATTGCAGCGGCACCTGCCTGACGCGAAGCCCGCGTCCATCCCCAGTCACGGCCTGTCATGCCCATTCCCCCGGCAACCCAACAGATGCGACCCTGTGTATCAGCCATGTAAGCCGATTTGCCGCACCTTTGCCAGCGACTTGTTGCCAGTTACGCGCCGAAACGGCGCGAGTTGCACGATGGGTTCAGCGGCGCCCGCGCCCGCGCGCGTCGCCGGTTTCGAACAGACCGGCCAGCTGATCGATGATCGTCCCGCCCAGTTGTTCGGCATCCATGATGGTCACGGCGCGGGCATAATAACGCGTCACGTCATGGCCGATGCCGATGGCGATCAGCTCCACCGGGCTCTTGGTTTCGATATGGCGGATCACGGCACGCAGGTGGCGTTCCAGATAATTGCCGCTGTTCACGCTCAAGGTGCTGTCGTCCACCGGCGCGCCATCAGAAATCACCATCAGGATGCGGCGATCCTCACGGCGCGCGAGCAGGCGATCATGGGCCCACAGCAGCGCCTCGCCGTCGATATTCTCCTTCAGCAGGCCTTCGCGCATCATCAGGCCCAGATTCTTGCGCGCCCGCCGCCACGGCGCATCGGCCTGCTTGTAAACAATGTGCCTCAGATCGTTCAGGCGGCCTGGCTTGGCGGGCCGGCCGGCCTGCAGCCATGCCTCGCGGCTCTGCCCGCCCTTCCACGCGCGGGTGGTGAAGCCCAATATCTCGGTCTTCACCGCGCAGCGCTCCAGCGTGCGCGCCAGAATGTCGGCGCAGATGGCAGCAATGGAAATCGGCCGCCCGCGCATGGATCCGCTGTTGTCGATCAGCAGAGTCACCACCGTGTCGCGGAAATCCGTGTCGCGTTCGATCTTGTAACTGAGCGCGTGCGCCGGGTTGGTGACGATCCGCACCAGGCGCGCCGCGTCCAATATGCCCTCTTCCTGATCGAAATCCCAGCTGCGGTTCTGCTGCGCCATCAATCTGCGTTGCAGCCGATTGGCCAGCTTGGTCACCGCTGACTGCAGCGGGATCAGCTGCTGGTCCAGATAGGCGCGCAGGCGCGTCAGTTCCTCGTCGTCGCACAGGTCGGCCGCACCAACCACTTCGTCATGCTTGGTCGAAAACGCCTTATATTCGAAATCCGGTGGCAGATCGGCCATCGGCATGTTGGGCCGCCACGGCATCATGCCGTCCTGGCCGTCCTCGCCCATTTCCGCGTCAGACACCATGTCGGTGTCCATCTCGACCTCGCGTTGATCGGCATCTTCCGGCGCGTCGGCCGATTCCTCGGCGCGGGTTTCGGTGGACTGGTCCTGGCCGCCGCCTTCGTCCTCCTCACTCTCCTCGCTATCGTCGCCGGGCTGTTCTTCCTCGTCCTGCGCGTCGGATTCCTGGGTTTCCTCACTGGCCTCGTCGGGATCGGCACCCAACCCCAGATCGGCCAGCACGTGGCGGATCAACTGCGCAAACGCCGCCTGATCGTCCATGTTCGATGCCAGCGCATCCAGATGCGCGCCGGCCTGCGCCTCGATATGGCCGCGCACCATGTCAACGGCCTGCTGGGCGGCGCGCGGCACCGATGCGCCGGTCAATCGCTCCCGCACGATCAGGCTCAGCGCGCTGGCCATCGGCACTTCCTCAGCATTGCGGGCGCGCACGATCGGATCGGTACGCACGCGCATTTCGGTCATGCGGTCCAGATTGCCGGCCACGCCGGCCATTTCCGCCGCGCCCAGCGCTTCGAAGCGCGCCTGCTCCACCGCGTTCCAGATTTCGCGCGCCAGCCCGGCGTCTGGCTGTTCCATCCCGTGCAGTTTCGCGTCGTGAAAGCGGCGCTTCAGCGCAAAACTGTCGGCCCAGCCGCGCACTTCCGCCACCTGTTCCGGCGGCAGCGCCCGCGCCGGCTGCGGCACCCGCGCCGATGTGCCGAAACAGCCCGGCTTGTCGGCGGTGTACGAAAGCTCCATGTCCGGCGCATGACCCAGCGCCCGCATCGATGCGGCTACCGCCTGGCGGAAATCCTCGATGGGGCTGTTTTCAGCCATGGCTGGCGCTTTCTGGCGGCGGAAATGCCGTCTTGAACCCGAACGCCTGTGGGCTGGGGCCATTGTGATCGAGCAGCCACAGCCGCGCGAAACCATCCATGGCACTCGGACGATACCCGGCAGGCACCCACCAGAGCGCCTGGAAACTGCCCTTGAACGGCAAAAACCATTGCTTTCGCTGACGCATGAAGCTGGCGTGGCTGCTGCGATAGACAAAGGCCGACAAGCTCTCCACGTCGTTCCACACCGACATATTTATCAACAGGTCCGGATCGGGGGTGGGGCGGATATCAGTGGCGTTGCCGGCATCATCCTGCAATCGCCAGACAAAGCCCGGGCTGGTGTCGGCAAGGGCGTTGATCACATCCAAGCCTGCGAAGAATTCCGCCACCTTCGGGTCGCCTTTGGGGGCAACCATCTTGCCGATGTTGATCTGCGCCAGCTGCCAATGCGACATGACTTACTTCTTCGCCTTCACCGCCACGCTTTCGGGCAGATCCTCACCAAACACCCGCTGATAATATTCTGCCACGATGCTGCGTTCGGCTTCGTCACACTTGTTGAGGAAGCTCAGGCGGAAGGCAAAGCCGACATTGCCGAAGATGGCGGCATTCTGCGCCCAGGTGATCACCGTGCGCGGGCTCATCACCGTGGAGA
>DAITMD010000314.1:0-2806 GCA_036835345.1 Sandarakinorhabdus sp.
TGGCCCTGCAGCGCCTGAAGGAAGCCGCGGAAAAGGCCAAGATCGAGCTGTCGTCCTCGGCGGCGACCGAAGTGAACCTGCCGTTCATCACTGCCGACGCCAATGGGCCGAAGCATCTGGTGAAGAACATCACCCGCACCGATCTGGAAAAGCTGGTGCTCGACCTCATCGAGCGCACCCGCAAGCCGTGCCTGGATGCGATCAAGGAAGCCGGCGTGAAGGCCGGCGATCTGGATGAAGTGATCCTGGTCGGCGGCATGACCCGCATGCCGCGCGTGCGGGCCTTCGTGAAGGAATTGTTCGGCAAGGAGCCCAACACCAGCGTCAACCCCGATGAAGTGGTGGCCATGGGCGCCGCCATCCAGGCCGGCGTGCTGCAGGGCGACGTGAAGGACGTGCTGCTGCTCGACGTGACTCCGCTTTCGCTGGGCATCGAGACGCTGGGCGGCGTGTTCACTCGCATGATCGACCGCAACACCACCATCCCCACCAAGAAAAGCCAGGTCTATTCCACCGCCGACGACAACCAGTCGGCCGTGACCATCCGGGTGTTCCAGGGTGAGCGCGAGATGGCGGCCGACAACAAGCTGCTCGGTCAGTTCGATCTGGTCGGCATCCCGCCGGCCCCGCGCGGCGTGCCGCAGATCGAGGTGACGTTCGATATCGATGCCAACGGTCTGGTGGCGGTGAACGCCAAGGACAAGGGCACCGGCAAGGAACAGCAGATCCGCATCCAGCCGTCGGGCGGGCTGTCCAAGGACGATATCGAAAAGATGGTGAAGGACGCCGAAGCCTTTGCCGAAGAAGACAAGAAGCGCCGCGCCGGCGCCGAAGCCCGCAACCAGGCCGACAGCCTGGTGCATTCGACCGAGCGCCAGCTGGCCGAGCATGGCGACAAGGTGGGCGCCGACGTGAAGGCCAGTATCGAAACCGCCATTGCCGATGTGAAGGCAGTGCTGGATTCGGGCGATGCCGACACCATCAACGCCAAGGTGCAGGCGCTGGGCCAGGTGGCCATGAAGCTGGGCGAGGCCATCTATCAGGCCGAGCAGTCGGCGGCTTCGGCGGCTCCTGCTGGTGATGCGCCGGCCGATGATGTGGTGGACGCCGAATTCACCGATGTGGACGGCGAAGACGCCAAGAAGTGAACGGTCGCCGGGGCGCGCTGTCAGGCGGCAGCGCGCCCCAGCCGTGTTTGTGGGGCGACTGATCGATGGCCACCGAAATTGATTTCTATGAACTGCTGGAGGTGGAACGCGGCGCGGATGAGGCGACGCTGAAATCCGCCTATCGCCGGCTGGCGATGAAATGGCACCCGGACAGGAATCCCGGCGACGCCAAAGCCGAACAGCAGTTCAAGGCGATCAGCGAAGCCTATGACGTGCTGAAGGACCCGCAGAAGCGTGCCGCCTATGACCGGTTTGGCCATGCCGCGTTCCGGCAGGGCGGCGGTGGCGGCGGAGCGCAGGATTTTGGCGGCTTTGCCGACATCTTTGAAAGCGTGTTCGGCGAATTCATGGGCGGCGGCGGGCGCGGCCAGCGGCGCGGCGGCCCGAGCCGGGGCAGCGACTTGCGCTATGACCTCGAAATGTCGCTGGAAGAAGCCTTCCACGGCCGCGAAGCGACGCTCACCGTGGAAGTTGCCGCCGCCTGCGAGCCGTGCAGCGGCAGCGGCGCCAAGCCGGGCACCAGCGCCCGCACCTGCACCACCTGCGGCGGCAGCGGGCGCGTTGGCATGCGGCAGGGCCTGTTCATGGTGGAACGCACCTGCCCGGCCTGCCACGGCCAGGGCCAGATCATCGCTGATCCGTGCGACAGCTGCGGCGGCGCCGGCCGGGTGGAAAAGCAGAAGACCATCAACGTCAACGTGCCCAGGGGCGTGGACGATGGCACCCGCATCCGCGTCGCCGGTGAAGGCGAAGCCGGCATGCGCGGCGGCCCGCCGGGCGATCTCTATATTTTCGTGCATCTGAAGGCGCATGACGTGTTTCAGCGCGACGGCACCACATTGTTCACCATCGCGCCGCTTTCCATCACAACCGCTGCGCTGGGCGGCGAGATTGATGTGCCGGCGCTGGACAAGGAACGTACCAGCATCAAGATTCCCGCCGGCACCCAGACCGGCAAGCAGTTCCGCGTGCGCGGCAAAGGCATGCCGGCGCTGAACAGCGGCGGCTTTGGCGATCTGGTGATCCAGGTGGAAGTGGAAACCCCGGTGAAACTCACGCCGCGTCAGCGCGAGCTGCTGGCCGAGTTCCAGACCATCGAACAGGCCGAAGGCGGCCGCAACACGCCACGCGCGCAGGGCTTTTTCGACCGGCTGAAAGACGCCTGGAACGAGCTTACGGAATAGCGCCGGGGCCGCGCATCGGATACACGCGCCGCCATGGACACCGCCCGCCTCAACCACCGCCGCATCCTGGTTACCGGCGCGGCGCGCGGGCTGGGGCTGGCCATCGCGCAGCGTTTTGTGGCCGAGGGTGCCAAGGTGATGCTGGCCGATGTGCTGCCGGAAGGTCAGGCCCGCGCCGATGAACTGGGCGCAGCATTCATCCTCTGCGATGTCGCCAGCCGCGATCAGATTGCCGCTGCCATCGATGCTGCCGTGGCGCGCTTTGGCGGGCTGGACGGTCTGGTCAACAATGCCGGCATCGCGCCCAGGGGCGATATCCTCAGCGAAACGCCCGAGCAGTTCGACCGGGTGATCGCCACCAACCTGACGGCGGCCTTTCACGCCACCCAGCTGGCCGCGCCGCACCTGATCGCGGCCGGCGGCGGCACCATCATCAACATGTCATCCGTCAAC
>DAITMD010000315.1:0-2800 GCA_036835345.1 Sandarakinorhabdus sp.
CCCATGCCGCGACCGTGGCATTTTCATATAGCGGATAAATGTGGATGGGCTGGAAGATGCCGTGTTGCATCCCCAGCGGCGTGACGTGATCGGAGGGGATGATCGGGTTTTCCGGCACCTTGGCCGGCGGTGTCCACGGCAGGGTGATGCCGGCGGCTCTGGCCTTGGCAACGGCGTTCTGCGCCTCGCCGCCCGTCACCATCGCCACCATGCTGTTGCCGTTCATGATGCGCAGCGCGGCTTCGTGGATTTTCGTCGTCGGCGTCTCCCCGCCCACCACGGCATAGACCGCGCGCGGCGGCACGATGCCCAGCCGTTCGGCCAGCCGCGCGGCCACCCGATCATATCGCCACGATACCAGGTTGATGACGTCCAGACTGTCGATGCGCGCCAGAAACCCGCCGCCGGCATCGGCATCGGCGGCCCGCACCGCCGCTTCCATCAGGGCCAGCGGCTCCAGCGCGGCGCCCGGATCAGCGGGCCGGTCCAGCACCTCGCCCACGCCGATGATCACTGGTGTGCGGTCGGCCGGCAGCGACATGTTGATCCCCGTTTCAGTTGCAGCTCATCTGATACAGGTGGCGGCAGCGGTCGCAAAGCGCCATCCCCCCTGCTACAATCGCGGGGTGATGACCACCGCTCCTTCACCCGATTGGACCATTCCGCAGGACTGGCAGCATTATACGGCGGCCGATCACGCCGTGTGGGACCGGCTGTTCGATCGGCAGACGCAGCTGCTGCCCGGCCGCGCCGCGCCGGAGTTTCTGGACGGTCTCACCCGGCTTGATCTCACCCGCCCCGGCGTGCCCGAATTCGCGCGCCTGAACGAACAGTTGATGGCGCTGACCGGCTGGCAGGTGGTGGCAGTGCCGGGGCTGGTGCCGGATGATGTGTTCTTCACCCATCTGGCGGGTCGGCGCTTTCCGGCCGGCAATTTCATCCGCCGCGCCGATCAGCTGGATTATCTGCAGGAACCCGATGTGTTTCACGATGTGTTCGGCCATGTGCCGCTGCTCGCCAACCCGGTGTTCGCCGATTATCTGGAAGCCTATGGCCGCGGCGGGCTGCGCGCGCTGGGCCGCGGCGCGCTGCACAAGCTGGCGCGGCTTTACTGGTACACGGTGGAGTTCGGCCTCATTCGCTCAGCCGGCAAGTTGGCGGTCTATGGGGCCGGCATCGTGTCCAGCCACGGCGAGACCTTGTTTGCGCTGGACAGTCCCAGCCCCAATCGCATCGGCTGGCAGCTGGAACGGTCGATGCGCACGCCCTATCGGATTGACGATTATCAGCAGACCTATTTCGTTATCGACAGCTTCGACGATCTGCTGCGCACCACGCTGGAAACCGATTTCGCGCCGCTTTATGCGCGGCTGGAGGACGCTGCCGATCTCGCGATCAGCGCCGTCCTGCCATCAGATCTCGTGTTCAACCGCGGTGACCAGAGCCACGCGGCCGCCGTGGTTTAGCGCAGCTTGCCGCGCTGGGCGATGTTGACGATGCCCAGCAGCACGCTGGCACCCACCAGCGCCACCACCAGCCCGGTGATGGAGAAGCTCTGCACCGAACCGGCGATGCCGACCTGATTGAGGATGGCATTGCCCACCACCGAGCCAACGCAGCCGACCACGATGTTCATGAACACGCCCATGCTGGCATCGCGGTTCATCAGCTTGCTGGCCAGCCAGCCGGCCACGCCGCCCACGATCAATGCCACGATCCAGCCCATGTTGCGTCTCCTGAAATTCAGCAAATATTGAGATTCGTTAGCGCCACTATGCTGCAAATGCTGGCCTGCCGCCAGCCATCATGGCAATGGGCAGCCATGATCAACAGTGGACCGACCTCGCACAGCTTCATTTCGCAGCGGCTGCGGCTCCATTATCTGGACTGGGGTAACAGCGATGCGCCGCCTCTGCTGCTGCTGCACGGCGGCCGCGATCATGCCCGCAGCTGGGACTGGGCGGCGCGCGAACTGCAGCGCGACTGGCATATCATCGCGCCCGATTGGCGCGGCCATGGCGACAGCGCCTGGTCACCCGATGGCGATTACAATACTCATGCGCATGTCTATGATCTGGCGCAGCTGGTGCATCAACTCAAACTGGCGCCGGTCAGCATCGTGGCCCATTCGATGGGCGGCAACATCGCGCTGCGCTATGCCGGGCTTTACCCCGAAAATGTCGCCAAGCTGGTCGCCATCGAAGGGCTGGGGCCCAGCCCGAGGATGCTGGCCGAGCGGCAGAAGACCGATTTCGTCACCCGCGAGCGCCAGTGGATCGAGGCCAAGCGCGCCGCCGCCGCCCGCCAGCCCAAACGCTATGCCACGCTGGAAGCAGCCTTTGCGCGCATGCACCAGGAAAACAGCTTCCTGTCGGAAGAACAGGCCCGCCACCTGACCATCCACGGCACCCACCGCAACGAGGATGGCAGCTATAGCTGGAAGTTCGACAATTATCTGCACCTGCCCTGGGCGCATGACATGGCACCCGATCAGGTGGCGGCACTGTGGGCGCGCATCACCTGCCCGACCCTGCTGATGTATGGCGAGAAGAGCTGGGCCTCAAATCCGGTGGACGATGGCCGCATCGCGCATTTTCAGAATGCCCGCGTCGTCAATTTCGCCGATGCCGGCCACTGGCTGCACCACGATCAGTTCGATCGCTTCATGGCCGAATTGCGCGACTTTCTCTAAGCGCTGCGGTTGCGTTGCCCCACGCCGCCATGAAAGTGGTCACGGCGGCCCGTACTTCGGCTTCGGCGGTGGCGGCATCGGCGGGATCGAAGATGCCCACCATGCGCC
>DAITMD010000316.1:0-2793 GCA_036835345.1 Sandarakinorhabdus sp.
ATTGCAGCAGCATGCCGATGGCGACGATCAGCGCCGCGATGAAGCCGCCGCCCGGCTCGTTGTGGCCGCGCAGGAAGATGTACAGACCGGCCGCCAGCACCAGCGGCAGCAGGATGCGGCTGGCCATGACGAACATCATCGGATGGCGTTCGGGGGAATGTTCCATATCTGCCTGCCAGCCGCGCAGCCGCGCCCCGGCCGCGCCGCGCGCCGCGGTGCTGAGCAGCGCATAGATGGCAAGGCCGGCGATGCCGAGCACGATGATTTCCCCCAGCGTATCGAAGGCGCGGAAATCCACCAGCGTAACGTTGACGATGTTGGTGCCGCCGCCGCCCTTGTAACTGTTGGCGATATGATAGGCCGAAATCACATCGCCGGGATCGCGGGTGAGCATGGCCCAGGCCAGGCCGCCAACCCCAAGGCCGCCACCAATCGCCAGCAGCGCATCGCGCAGCCGCCGGCCTCCGCCCGAAAGCGCCGGCGGTGATTTGGGCAGCAGGTTGAGCGCCAGCAGCAGCAGGATGATCGTCACCACCTCCACCGCGATCTGGGTGAGCGCCAGATCGGGGGCCGAGAGCAGCACGAAGGCCAGCGCCACCACCAGCCCGATGACGCTGATGTAGATCAATGACAGGAAACGCTGCCGCTGATGCAACACCACCGCCGCCGTTGCCGCGATGAGCAGCGCCCAGCCCAGCATGGCCAGCGGCGGTGCCGGCAGGCCGGGCCGGTTGCCGGCAAACTGCCCGCCGCCCACACCGGCACCTTCGATCACCGCCAGCACCACCACGGCAAAGCTGGCGAACAACATGCGCTGCAGCGACGGCGTGTGGACCGCCACCATGGCGCGGCGCACCGCCCCATCCAGTGCCGCCATCACCGCATCGAAGCCGCGTTTGGCATCCAGATGGCGCCGCGCCTCGTACCAGCGCAGCAGGCCCTCGTGATGCCAGAGCAGCAGCGCGCCGGCGGCCACGGCAAAAAGGCTCATGCCCAGCGGCAGGTTCAGGCCGTGCCACAGCGCCAGATCAACCGCCGGCGCAGCGCCGCCGATGACCGCTGCCGCAACCGACGCCACCAGCGGCCCGGCCAGCAGCATCGGGGCCAGGCCCAGCAGCAGGGCGATCCCCACCAGCAGCGCCGATGGCAGCCACATGCCGGCCGCTGGATCGTGCGCCCGCGCGTGCGGTTCGGGATCGCGCGGACTGCCCAGAAACAGCTGCACGGCCAGCCGGAAGCTATAGCCCGCCGAAAGCGCCGCTGCCGCCGTGGCCACCACCGGCACCAGCCACGGCTGACCGAACAGGCCAATATGCAGCGTTTCGTCCAGCATCATTTCCTTGGAAATGAACCCGCCCAGCGGCGGCAGCCCGGCCATGGCGGCAGCGGCCAGCATCGCCAGCAGCGCGGTGATGGGCATCACCTTCGCCAGCCCGCCCAGCCGGCGAATGTCGCGTGTGCCGGTTTCGTGATCGACAATGCCCGCCGCCATGAACAGCGCCGCCTTGAACGCGGCGTGATTGAGGATGTGGAACACCGCCGCCACCACCGCTGCCTGCAGCGAAAAGCCCAGCAGCATCACCAGCAGGCCCAGCTGGCTGATGGTGGAATAGGCCAGGATGGATTTCAGATCATGGCGCAGCAGCGCGGTCCATGCACCGAACACCATGGTGATCAGGCCCACGCTGGTGACGATGCCGGTGTAAAGATCGGTGCCGGCCAGCACCGGCCACAGCCGCGCCAACAGGAACACGCCGGCCTTCACCATGGTGGCGGAATGGAGATAGGCGCTGACCGGCGTGGGCGCGGCCATGGCGTGCGGCAGCCAGAAATGAAACGGGAACTGCGCCGATTTGGTGAAACAGCCGATCAGGATCAGCACCAGCATCACCGGATACAGCGGCGATGCGCGCACCATGTCGCCGCGCTGAAGGATGGTTTGCAGATCAAACGATCCGGCAATCGTGCCCAGCAGCAGCATCCCGGCGATCAGCACCAGCCCGCCGCCGCCTGTCACCGCCAGCGCCATGCGCGCGCCCTGCCGCGCTTCGGCCTTGTGCTGCCAGAAGCCGATCAGCAGGAACGAGGACAGGCTGGTCATTTCCCAGAAGATCAGCAGCAGCAGCACATTGCCCGACACGACAATGCCCAGCATCGCCCCCTGAAACAGCATCAGGCTGGCAAAGAAGCGCGCCGTCGCCTCGCCCTTGTAGAGGTAGAAGTGGCCGAAGATCACCACCAGCAGCCCGATGCCCAGGATCAGCCCGGCAAACATCAGGCCCAGCGGATCGACCATCAGGGCGAAATCCAGCCCGATCGCCGGCACCCACGGGCTGGTAACAGCCGCCGTTTCGCCGGCCAGCACCGCCGGAGCCAGCCACAGCAGCAACCCCAGTCCCGCGGCACTGGCCGCGGCGGCCGGGCCGGAATGCCACAGCCGCGCGCGCCCACCACCGGCCGCAATCAGCAGCGCAGCCGCGAACGGCAGCAGCACAAGTGCATGAAGAACCCCTGAGATTGGCATTTCTGGCCGCGAATACTCCGTTCCCCGGAGTTTTGGCGGCTCGCCCGCGCCGGGGCAAGCCATATCGGCCGGTTTCTGCCTTGGCCAGCCTGTCGGGCCATCCGCCTGTGCTGGCGACACCTGTCCTGCCAGCCGCCTCAGGCCGCGATGCATATTGATTTTCACCAGCGATGGCGTCTGGCCGCTGGCCTGCGATGCCTCCGCCATCGGCAGCCCGTCGATCTTGACCACGCGGATGGCTTCGGCCTGCTTTGACCACGGCGTGTAAC
>DAITMD010000317.1:0-2783 GCA_036835345.1 Sandarakinorhabdus sp.
CCGCCGCGCATGGCCATCTGGCGGCGGTGGGCATGGCGTTTCTGCTGGCCGTGGCGCTCAATCGCCTGCTGCGCGCGCGCGGTTGGTTTTCCGGCCGCGACGAGCCCCGCCTGATGGATCTGGTCGATCTGGTGGCGCTGGGCACCGTGGCCGATGTGGCGGCGCTGCGCGGCCTCAATCGGGCGTTCGTCACCCAGGGCCTGAAGATGATGGCGCGCCGCGAGAATACCGGGCTGGCGGCGCTGGCCGACGCCGCCCGCCTGTCACGCGCACCGATCGCCCGCGATCTGGGCTTTGCGCTGGGCCCGCGCGTCAATGCCGGCGGGCGGGTTGGTCAGGCCGATCTGGGCGTGCGCCTGCTCACCACCCACGATGCCGGCGAAGCCATGGCCATTGCCGCCGAGCTGGACAGGCTCAATCAGGATCGCCGCGCCATCGAACAGGAAGTCACCGAAGCCGCGCTGGCGCTGGCCGTGCCGGCGCCGGGCTGCACGGTGGTGGCCGGCACCGGCTGGCATCCCGGCGTGATCGGCATCGTTGCCAGCCGGGTGAAGGAACGCATGGGCTGCCCGGCCATTGTTATCGCCATTCAGGATGATGGCACTGCCAAGGGCTCCGGCCGCTCCATTGCCGGCGTTGATCTGGGCGCGGCCGTGCTGGCGGCCAGGGATCACGGGCTACTGATCGCTGGCGGCGGCCATGCCATGGCGGCGGGATTGACGGTTGCAGCGGGCGGTATTGCCGCCTTGAGCGATTTCCTGAACGAGCGACTGGCGGAACAGGTGCGGGCGGCAACGGCGGAAAAGAGCCTGTCCATCGATGTGGCGGTCGCGCCGCGCGGCCTCAATGGCGCGCTGGTGGATGTGCTGGAAGCGGGCGGCCCCTATGGCCAGGGCTGGCCCGGCCCGCGCATCGCTGCCGGCCCGTTCCGCATCGTCGATACGCGCGTGGTGGGCGAGAATCACCTGCGGCTGATGCTGGCCGGTGCCGATGGCGCGCGCCTGAAGGCAATGGCGTGGCGGCAGGCCGACAGCGAATTTGGCGCCAGCCTGATGGGCGCGGGCGCGCGCACCATCCATATTGCCGGCCGGGTGAAGCGAGACGATTGGACCGGCGGCGATGCGGTCGAGCTCGAACTGGATGACGCTGCGTTCACCGCCTGAAGCCGCAATCTCGAAAATCGCGGTTGACGGCGCGCGCTGTGGCCCATAACAGGCGGCTCCCGCTTACGGCCCCTTCGTCTAGCGGTCTAGGACGTCGCCCTTTCACGGCGAAAACACGGGTTCGAGTCCCGTAGGGGTCACCAGCTCGAAACGGCAGGCCACGCGCCTGCCGTTTTGCGTTTCGCGCCAGCGGCAATGCCCCGCACTGGCATCCCAGCGCTTGTCGGGGCAAAGCGTCGCCATGCTGCCCGCCCGCCCCCGCGCTGTCCCCTCCTCCCGCCTGTCCCGGCTGGCCGGCTTTGGCCGTCTGGCTGGCGGCATCGCAGGATCGGTGATCGGCGGCGGTGCCGGGCAGGTGCTGAAAGGCCAGCGCCCTGATCTGCCCGGCCTGCTGCTCACCCCGGCCAATGCCCGGCGGCTGGCCGACGAGCTGGCGCGGCTGCGCGGCGCGGCGATGAAGATGGGGCAGTTGCTATCGATGGATGCCGGCGACATATTGCCGGCCGAACTGGCCGAGATCATGGGCCGCCTGCGCGCCGAAGCCGATCCGATGCCGCCCGCGCAGTTGGAACAGGCGATGGCGGCCGGCTGGGGCAAGGACTGGCGCGGCCGCGTTCACAGTTTCGATGAGCGGCCGATCGCAGCGGCCTCGATTGGCCAGGTGCACCGCGCCGTGGCCCATGATGGCCGCGAACTGGCGGTGAAGGTGCAATATCCCGGCGTTGCCGCCAGCATTGATGCCGATGTCGATAATGTCGCGGCGCTGGTGAAAATGTCCGGACTGGTGCCTGCCGGCTTTGCCATCGCGCCGCTGCTGGCAGAGGCCAAGCGGCAACTGCACGAAGAAGCCGATTACGCCCGCGAAGCCGCCATGCTGGCGCGCTTTGGCGCTCTGGCCGCCGATTGGCCGGATGTGGTGGTGCCCGCACTGGCCGCCGATCTGTCCAGCCCGACCATATTGGCCATGGGCCATGTGAAGGGCGTTGCCATCGACAAGACAGCCGCCCTGCCCCAGGCCGAACGGGATCGCCTGATGACCCTGATGCTGCGGCTGCTGATGGCCGAACTGTTCGATTGGGGCGTGATGCAAAACGATCCCAATTTCGCCAACTATCGCTATGATTTGAACAGCGGTGCGCTGGTGCTGCTGGATTTCGGCGCGGCGCGGGCGGTGCCGGATGATATCCGCGAAGCCTATCGCGCCATGCTGGCCTGCGGCATGGCGGGCGATGATGCCGGCCTGTTGGCAGCCATGCGCGGCATCGGCCTGATCCCCGCGCAAGCGCCGGCCGCCATGCGCGACACGCTGATCGAGATGGCGCGCGATGGCTTTGCGCCGCTCAGAACCGATGGGCCGTTTGATTTCGGCGGCACCGGCATGGCCGCCAATTTGAAGGAACAATCCGCCACCCTGCTGGCCGCCCGGCAGCATTTCACCGCGCCGCCGCCCGATCTGGTGTTCATCCAGCGCAAGATCGCCGGCATGTATCTGCTGGCGGCGCGGCTGAAGGCGCGGGTGGACGTGGCGGCACTGGTGCGGCCTTATACCAGCGACAGGCAGGCCATCACTGGGGGTTGAGGCCGCCCGGCCAAGCCGCTATAGCCGCCCCACGAAGGCGT
>DAITMD010000318.1:0-2783 GCA_036835345.1 Sandarakinorhabdus sp.
ACGGATATTGCGCCCGCATCGCCGGATTGAGCGCCACGTCTGCCGACACCTCGCCTTCATATTCAAAACCCACCTGCCGTTCGTCCAGCAGCTTCACCGCATCGCGCATATTGTCCACGATGCTGCCGCGCGGGTTGCCGAAATTGCTATAGCTCAGGAAGGCGACACGCGGCTCCACGCCCAGCCGGCGGGCCACGGCGGCGGTTTCCACCGCGATATCAGCCAGCAGATTGGCATCCGGACGCTCGGTCACCGTGGTGTCGGCGATGAAGATGGTCTGCTGCTTGCCCACCAGCATGTGGATGCCGAACGGTCGATGATCGGGCAGCGGATCGATCACCTGCCGCACCTGGCGATAGGTGGTGGCGAAATTGCGGGTAACGCCGGTCAGCATCAGGTCGGCTTCGCCCATCGCCACCAGCAGCGCGCCGAACACGTTGCGTTCGTGGTTCACCATGCGCTGCACATCGCGCAGCAGCATGCCGCGCCTCTGCAACCGGTCATAGAGATATTCGACCATTTTGGGCACCAGCGGCGAGATCGAGCTGTTGTGAATCTCGAACGCATCGGCATCGGCGCCCAGCCGTTCCAGCCCTTCGCGCACCGGCGCTTCGCGGCCCACCAGCACCGGCGTGCCATAGCCGCTGTTCTTCCACGCCACCGCCGCGCGCAGCACCACATCCTGCTCGGCCTCCGCAAACACCGCCCGGCGCGGCCGGCTCTGCGCGGTTTCGATGGCGCCCTGCAGGATGGAGGTGGTGGGGTTCAGCCGGCTTTTCAGCTCCTGGCGATACGCCTCCTCATCAAAGAACGGCTTTTTCGCTGCCCCCGATGCCATCGCCGCCTTGGCCACGGCGGTGGGGATATGCTCGATCAGGCGCGGATCGAACGGTGCCGGGATGATATATTCCGGGCCGAAATTGCGCGCCTTGCCGCCATAAGCCGCCGCCACTTCATCGGGCACCGGCATCCGCGCCAGCGATGCAATGGCATCGGCCGCCGCCAGCTTCATCTGTTCGTTGATGGCCGTGGCGCGCACGTCCAGCGCGCCCCGGAACAGATAGGGAAAGCACAGCACGTTATTGACCTGATTGGGATAATCGCTGCGCCCGGTCGCCACGATGGCATCGCTGCGCACCTTCTGCACCTCTTCCGGGGTGATCTCCGGATCGGGATTGGCCATGGCAAAGATGATCGGATTGGCGGCCATGCTGGCCACCATTTCCGGGCTGACAGCGCCCTTCTGGCTCAGGCCCATGAACACGTCCGCGCCCACCATCGCCTCCTCAAGCGAGCGCGCATCGGTGACCGCGGCGTGGGCGGATTTCCACTGGTTCATGCCCTTTTCGCGGCCCTGATAGATCACGCCGGAGGTGTCACACATGATGACATGCTTGACCCCATAGAGCTTGATCAGTTCGGTGCAGGCGATGGCGGCGGCCCCGGCACCGTTCACCACCATCTTCACGTCTTCGGGCTTGCGGCCGGTCAGGTGCAGGGCGTTGATCAGGCCGGCGGCGGCCACGATGGCGGTGCCATGCTGATCATCGTGAAAGACCGGAATGTTCATCCGCTCCTTCAGGGTGGTTTCGATGATGAAGCATTCGGGGGCCTTGATATCCTCAAGGTTGATGCCGCCGAACGACGGCTCCAGCAGTTCCACCGCGCTGATGAAGCGCTCCACATCCTCGGTCGCCAGTTCAAGATCGATCGAATCGACATCGGCGAAGCGCTTGAACAGCACCGCCTTGCCCTCCATCACCGGCTTCGATGCCAGCGCGCCCAGATTGCCCAGCCCCAGAATCGCCGTGCCATTGGTGATCACCGCCACCAGATTGCCCTTGATGGTATAATCATAGGCGCTGTCGGGATCGGCGGCGATGGCGCGCACCGGGGCGGCCACGCCCGGCGAATAGGCCAGCGCCAGATCGCGCTGCGTCGCCATCGGCTTCGATGCCACGATGTCGATCTTCCCGGCCTTGCCGGTGCGGTGATAGTTCAGCGCTTCCATGTCGCCGAAATCCGGCGCGCCAAATTCAGGATCGTCGCTGCTGCTCATCATTGCACCATTGTTGCCTTGGCCACCGATAGGATTGTGGCCGCAAAGGGGCAAGGTCTTTGGTGCGCTGTGCGAACGCCAGCCTTTCTTCTGGCCCGCCGCCGCGCTATCCCCGGCGGGTGACAACTGCCTCTCCGATGATCGCGCAATATCTGGCCCTGAAGGCCGAAGCGCAGGATGCCCTGCTGTTCTTTCGCATGGGCGATTTCTACGAACTCTTCTTCGAAGATGCCGCCGCCGCCGCCGCCAGCCTTGATATCGCGCTGACCAGGCGCGGCGAACATGCCGGGCAGCCGATCCCGATGTGCGGCGTTCCGGCGCACGCCCACGAAGCCTATCTGGCCCGCCTGATCCGCGCCGGGCACCGCGTGGCGATTGCCGAACAGATCGAGAGCCCCGCCGAAGCCCGAAAGCGCGGCGGCAAATCGCTGGTGGCCCGCGCCATCACCCGCATCGTCACCCCCGGCACGCTCACCGAAGCCAGCCTGCTGGAAGCCCGGCGCGCCAACTGGCTGGCGGCGATCAGCGGGGATGCCGATGCCGCCGGCCTGGCCTGGCTCGATCTGAGCACCGGCGCCTTCCACACCCGCAGCGGCAGCCTGTCCGAACTCAGCGCCGAACTGGCCCGGCTGGCCCCGGCCGAAACGCTGGTGGCAGAAGGCAGCGCCGTTCCCGGCACGCCGCGCCCGCCCGGCGATTTCAGCGCCGGGCGCGCCGAAGCCGC
>DAITMD010000319.1:0-2753 GCA_036835345.1 Sandarakinorhabdus sp.
AGCAGCCGGATGCGGCGGGTGAGCGCCGCGATGGCGCCGGCAAACATCTGCGTGTCGATGCCCAGCTGATAGCCCGACGGCAGCAAGATATTGTCGAACCCGCCTTTCTCGGCGGTCAGCACGATGTTGCGGCAATGCTCCCAGCTGGATTGCAGCGCCGGATCGGGCACGCCCAGAAATTCATAATCGTCATCGCACAGGGCGGAGAACCAGCTGATTTCAGGCCCACTCACGGCAGATTCTCCCCCAGCGAGGCAACAAGGATGGCGTACCACTCGGCGCGCGTGAACGTCACCTTGAAGGCATCGGCGGCCTCGGCAATGCGCGCCGGGGTCTGGCTGCCGACGATCGGCGTGATGCCGGCCGGATGCGCCAGCACCCAGGCATAGGCGGTGGCAGCGATGCTGACCCCGAACCGCGCGCCATGCGCCGCCAGCGCCGCCTTGACACGGCTCACCCGTTCATCTTCGGCGCGGCGGCGGCCAGGGCGAGGATCGCCGTCGCCCAACCGGCCCTGCCCCAGCGGTGACCAGCCCAGCACCGCCAGGCCATGCTTCATCGCCCAATCGAGCGTGCCATCCTGCAAGGGGGCCAGCGCCAGCGCCGAAAACTCCGGCTGGGTGGACACCAGCGGGGCCTTCAGATGCTTCTTCAGCGCGCTCGATTGCGCCACGGTGAAATTGGAGACACCCACCGCACCGATCTTGCCGGCCGCCACCTGCGCATCCAGCGTGGCCGCCACCTCGGCCGGGTGGGTGAGCATGTCGGGCCGGTGAATCTGCCACAGATCGATCCGCTCCACCCCCAGCCGGCGGAGCGAGGCATCGATGGCCGCCACCAGATAGTCGGGCGAACTGTCGTAGGGCACGCCCATGCTGATGCCGCCCTTCGATGCCAGCACGATGCGGTCACGCAGGGCCGGCGCGGCCTTGAACACCTGGCCCAGCAGCGCCTCGGCGGCCCCGAACGGCTCGTCATTGTCGGGCCCGTAAATATCGGCGGTGTCGAAGAAATTGATACCCGCCGCCAGTGCCGCTTCGCAGCGGGCCTGCGCGGCGGCCACATCATCACCGGCAAAGCGCCACATCCCCCACGCCAGCGGACTGACCCTATATTCCGACTTGCCGAGCGGGCGGCGATTGGGGCTTAGGACGATGTGCGACATTTTGGACTGATAGCGCGAGGACAGGGCATATGGGAAGCAGCGACACGATCCGCTGGGGCATCGTTGGCACCGGCATGATGGCGCATGAGCATATCGCCAACATCAGGCTGCTGGGCGGCGGTGTCATCACCGCCATCGCCGATCCGGTTCCAGCCTGTCTTGACCGGGCGGAAACGGCCATCGGGCACCAGGTGGCGCGCTTCCCCGACGCGGCGGCGCTGGCGGCATCGGGACAGTGCGATGCCGTGGTGGTCGCCTCACCCAATTTCACCCACGCCCAGGTGCTGGGCCCGTTGATGGACGCGCATCTGCACATATTGTGCGAAAAGCCGCTGGCCACCACGCTGAAGGATGCCAAGGCGGTGGCCGCCGCGGTGCAGGGCTATGACCGCAGCTTCTGGACGGCGATGGAGTATCGCTTCATGCCGCCTGTCTCGGAATTCGTCGGCCATGTCCACGCCGGCAAGGTGGGCCGGCTACAGATGCTCTCCATCCGTGAACACCGCTTCCCGTTCCTGGAGAAGGTGGGCGACTGGAACCGGTTTTCGGCCAACACCGGCGGCACCATGGTGGAAAAATGCTGTCACTTCTTCGATCTGATGCGCCACATCGTGCAGGCGGAGCCGGTGCGCGTTTATTGCAGCGGCGCCATGGACGTGAACCACAAGGACGAGCGTTACGACGGCCGCACACCCGACATCATCGACAACAGCTATACCGTGGTGGACTTCGCAAATGGGGTGCGCGCCATGCTGGACCTGTGCATGTTTGCCGACGGCGCCGAACAACAGGAGGAAATCCTCGCCACCGGCGATCAGGCCCGGCTGGATGTGCTCATCCCCGCCGGCGACATCATCCATTCGCCCCGCGTCGGCTTCACGCCGCACAAGCAGGTCACGCGCTGGCATGTCGAAACGCCCGCCGATGCGCTGGCCGCCGGGCATCATCATGGCTCGACATTTTTCCAGCACCGGCACTTCGCCGCCGCCGTGCGCGGGCAGGGCCCGGTGATCGTGACGGCGGACGATGGCCTGCGCGCGGTCGCCATCGGGCTGGCGGCGGAGATTTCGGCCCGCGAACATCGCGCCGTCACCATGGCAGAGCTCGGCCTGTAACATCATGACAATAGTGTGACTGCGCCGCCACATCGGCCCAGGAACCGCACAAGCCCCGATTGACGCGTCCCAAGAAAGCCTGTCTTGGCACCGCAATACGGCAGCCCGACAACAAGCTGCCCAAAACCGGACACATATCCGGCAGACAAAGGGGAGTGACATGATCCGTTCCATGCTGATGGGTTCCGCCGCATTGCTGGCCGCTGCTGCCATGCCGGCCTTCGCGCAAACCGCTGAAGTTGCTGGCGATGAACCGGCGGAAATCGTGGTGACCGCGCAAAAGCGCAGCGAGCGCCTGCAGGATATTCCGCTCGCCGTTTCGGTGGTCGGCGGCGATGCGCTGGCCCGGCAGGGCGCGCTCAATCTGGAAAACGCCCAGTATCTGGTGCCCTCGCTCAATTTCCGCAAATCCGGCACCTCGATCAACCAGTCGCTCTATATCCGCGGCGTCGGCACCGCCACCTTCAGCCTTG
>DAITMD010000320.1:0-2752 GCA_036835345.1 Sandarakinorhabdus sp.
CCGCGCCGCCCCCCACCGGCCGCGCGCGCCGGCTGCGCGCCGATGGCAGCCTGTCCACCAACGAACAATAGGCTCAGGCGGCCAGCCGCTGTTTCAATTCGGTCTTCAGGATCTTGCCATTGGCGTTGCGCGGCAGCGGTTCGGCCTCGAACTGGATCGCCACCGGCACCTTGAAGGCCGCCTGCCGCGCCGCCACGAATGCCCGCAGTTCGGCTTCGCTGGCGGCGCTGCCCGGCTTCAGCGTGACGAACGCCACCGGCTCCTCGCCCAGCGTCTTGTGCGGCCGCCCCACCAGCGCGGCGTCCATCACGTCGGGATGTTCGTACAGGGCGTTCTCCACCTCCACGCAATAGATATTCTCGCCGCCGCGGATCAGCATGTCCTTGGCGCGGTCGATGATGAAGCAGAAGCCTTCCTCATCGATGCGCGCCAGATCGCCGGTGCGCACCCAGCCATCGATGAAGGTCGCCACCGTTGCGTCGGGCTTGTTCCAGTAAAGCTTCACCACGTTCGGGCCGAACCCGTAAAGTTCGCCCACACTGCCCGGCGGCAGCACCCGGCCATCGCCATCGCGCACTTGCAGATCGCACACCGGAACGGCCGGCCCGCAGCTGTCCGGCCGACGCTCATAATCCTCGGCCATGTGGTGGGTGAAGGTGGCGCTGGTTTCGGTCATGCCCCAGCCGTTGCCCGGCTTTGCCTTGAACTTGCCTGCGATCTGCCGGACCAGTTCGGGGGCGGAGGGCGCGCCGCCATAACTCACCGTCTCCAGGCTCGACAGGTCATATTTGTGGCGGTCGGGATGCTCCAGTATCTGCCAGGCGATGGTGGGCACGCCGCCGGCTGAATTGCAGCGCTCGGCCTCGATCAGCCGCATCGCCTCCACCACGTCCCACTTCTTCATCAGCACCAGCTTGGCGCCTGCCACCAGCGACGGATTGAGCACGGCGTGGCAGCCGGTGGCGTGAAAGAACGGCACACTGAGCAGCGTCGCCTTCTGCGCGGCATCCGGATCGGCGGCTGGCGGCTGCTCCCCGCGCCTCAGGTAACTGCGCGCCTGCGAACAGGCCGAAGCCATGATATTGGAACAGATGTTGCGGTGCGTGCCCAGCGCGCCCTTGGGCTTGCCGGTGGTGCCGCTGGTGTAAAAGATGGTGGCATCGTCTTCAGGTTGCAGGCTCAGCGCGTCGGGGGGAATGGCGCGGTCCTTCAGCGCGGCCCAGTCCATCGGCCAGCCGATCACCTCCTCCAGCCGGCGGGCGCGCGGATCGCCCAGCTCCATCTCGCTGGCGCGCGTCACATAGATGCTGTCCAGATCGGGGCAGTTCGGCAGATGCTCGGCGATGCGGTTATAGCGTTCGGCATCGATGAGCAGGATTTTCGTGCCGCTGTCGGTCAGGCCATATTCCAGCTCGCCGCCGGTCCACCACGCGTTCAAAGGCGTGACGATCGCCCCGCACAGGCTGGCGGCATAAAAGGCCACCGGCCATTCCGGCAGGTTGCGCATCACCACTGCCACGCGCTCGCCCTTCTTCAGCCCATCGGCCTGCAGACGTTCGGCCAGCGCCAGCGTGGCCCGTGCGAACGCCTCGAACGTCACCCGCTCCTCGTCCAGCACCATGAAGATCCTGTCGCCATGCGCGCGCCCGGCGGCAAAGCAATGCGCCAGCGATGGCGGCGCGTTCTTCCACACCCGCGTCGGCCGGCCACCGATGACCTCTGTTTCCATTTCAAGCGGCTGCCCCGGCGCGGTGAGCGCCGCATGGGCTTCGGCGATGGTCATGGCGGGCCATTTGGTCATGCGATCCTCCCCAGGCGCGTGTCTTTCCCGATTGATGCCGCAAAGCCGCCCGGCCCGCCAGCCTGACGAAAGGGCGCGGGGCCTGTCCTACACCGGCCGATCCTGTCATCATGGCCGCAGCCAAAGCCCTGACCGGGGGCCGGACGCGGGGCTGAAGCAGCGGGCCAGCTCCACCCGAATCGTCAAGAGTGGCAAAATTGGCCGCCCCGAACGCCCCACTTGGCGAACCGCTGTCACCGGAATAGTCTGGCCCTGAAATATTTTTTGAACCGGAGAGACGATCATGGCCACCGCCGCCCGCACCGATGCCCGCACCGATGCCTGGGATGCCCGCGATGCCGCCGCCATGCGGGCCGTGCTCGATGCGCAGCGCGCCAGCTTCACCGCCGAGCTGCCGGTCAGCGCCGCCACCCGGCGTGACCGGCTGAACCGTGCGCTGGACGTGGTGCTCAATCACAAGGATCGGCTGGCGGCAGCGATGAGCGAGGATTTCGGCCATCGCTCTACGGAACTCAGCCTGGTCACCGACATCATGGCCAGCGTGAAGCCGATCAAACATGCGCTTAAGGCTCTTGACGGGTGGATGAAGCCGGAAAAGCGCAAACTGGATTTCCCGCTCGGCCTGCTGGGCGCGAAGGCGCGCATCGAATGGCAGCCCAAGGGGGTGATCGGCATCATCAGCCCGTGGAATTTCCCGGTCAATCTCACCTTCGCGCCGCTGGCCGGCGTGCTGGCCGCCGGCAACCGGGCGATGATCAAGCCGTCCGAATATACGCCGGTCACATCGGCGCTGATGAAGGAGATCCTCGAAGCCGCCTTTGCGCCCGAAGAAGTCGCGGTGATCACCGGCGGGCCGGAAGTGGGCAAGGCGTTCAGCGAACTGCCCTTCGATCATCTGGTGTTCACCGGTGCCACCAGCGTCGCCCGCCACGTGATGGCTGCCGCCGCGAA
>DAITMD010000321.1:0-2731 GCA_036835345.1 Sandarakinorhabdus sp.
CGGCGATGAACGGCATGGCGCTGCACGGCGGGGTCATCCCCTATGGCGGCACCTTTCTGGTGTTCAGCGATTATATGCGCAATGCGCTGAGGATGGCGGCGATCCAGCAGGTGCGCGCCATTCATGTGCTCACCCACGACAGTATCGGGCTGGGCGAGGATGGCCCGACGCACCAGCCAGTCGAGCATGTCATGAGCCTGCGGGCCATCCCGAACCTGGCGGTCTATCGCCCCTGCGATGCGATAGAGGCGGCCGAGGCGTGGGCCTGCGCGCTGGCGGATGAAAAGCGTCCGTCGGCGCTGGCGCTCAGCCGGCAGAATCTGCCGCCGATGCGCAGCGATGTGGCGGTGAACCGCACCATGCAGGGTGCCTATCGCCTGCGCGCCGCCACCGCCGCCCGGCAGGTGGTGCTGATCGCCACCGGATCGGAGGTGCATGTGGCCGCCGCCGCCGCCGATCTGCTGGAGGCGGACGGCATCGGCTGCGATGTCGTATCCATGCCGTGCTGGGAGCGGTTTGCCGAACAAAATGCCGAATACCGCGCTGATGTGCTGCCCGCCGGCGTGCTGAAAGTGGCGGTGGAAGCCGGCGTCACGCTGGGCTGGGAACGCTGGGTGGGCGAGGGCGGCATCATCGTCGGCCTCGATCAGTTCGGCGCATCGGCGCCCGCCGAGCAATTGTTCGAGGAATATGGGTTCACCGGGCCGGCCATCGCCGCGAAGGTCAGGCAGCGGCTGGGCCGCTGAGTTTTGCAAGGAAGCATGACATGACAGTGAAAGTCGCGATCAACGGGTTCGGGCGCATCGGCCGCAACGTGCTGCGCGCCATCGCCGAATCCGGCCGCAGCGATATCGACGTGGTGGCGATCAACGATCTGGCCAGCGCCGAGGCCAATGCCCGGCTGTTCGCGCGCGACAGCGTGCATGGCCCGTTCACCGGCAGCGTAAGCGTGGACGGGGACGCCATCGTGGTGAACGGCCGGCGCATCGCGGTGACCGCCATGCGCGATCCTGCCGCCCTGCCGCACGCCGCCATGGGCGTGGACATTGCGCTGGAATGCACCGGCTTCTTCACCGATGCGGCCAAGGCCGGCGCGCATCTGACGGCTGGCGCGAAGAAGGTGCTGATCTCCGCGCCGGGCAAGAATGTCGATCTTACGGTGGTGTACGGCGTCAACCACGCATCGCTGTCGGCAGCGCACAATATCGTGTCGAACGCTTCGTGCACCACCAACTGCCTGGCCCCGGTGGCGATGGTGCTGGACCGCGAGTTTGGCATCGTGAAGGGCCTGATGACGACGGTGCATGCCTACACCAACGATCAGAAGATCCTGGACCAGATCCACGATGATCCGCGCCGCGCCCGCGCCGCCGGCCTGTCGATGATCCCCACCACCACCGGCGCCGCCCGCGCCGTGGGCGAAGTGCTGCCGCAGTTGAAGGGCAAGCTGGACGGTTCGGCGATCCGGGTGCCGACGCCCAACGTGTCGGTGATCGATCTCACCTTCGAAAGCGGCCGCGCCACCAGCAAGGATGAAGTGAACGCCGTGCTGAAGGCGGCGGCGGATGGCGAATTGAAGGGCGTGCTGGATTTCACCACCGAGCCGTTGGTATCGGTGGATTTCAACCACAGCCCGGCGTCCTCCACCGTCGACAGCCTGGAAACCGCGGTAATCGGCGGCAATCTGGTGCGCGTGCTGTCGTGGTACGACAATGAATGGGGCTTTTCCAACCGCATGGCCGATACGGCGGTAGCGATGGGCAAATTCCTCTGAGCGTCATGGCCCGCTTTTTGACAATCGACGACATGCCGGCGCTGACCGGCAAGACCGTGCTGGTGCGCGCGGATCTGAACGTGCCCATGGCCGATGGCGAGGTTGCGGACGCGACCCGCCTGCAGGCGGCGGTGCCAACCATTGCGGCGCTGGCCGATGCCGGGGCAAAGGTGCTGGTGCTGTCGCACTTTGGCCGACCCAAAGCCCCGAACCCGGCCGACAGTCTGCGGCCGCTGGCGCCGGCGCTGGCCAGCGTGCTGGGCCGCCCCGTGGCGTTCATCGCCGATTGCGTGGGGCCGGAGGCAGCCGCCGGTGTGGCGGCGCTGCCGGCGGGCGGCATCGCAGTGCTGGAAAACACCCGCTTCCATGCCGGCGAGGAAGCCAATGATCCGGCGTTCGTGCGCGAACTGGCGGCGCTGGGCGATTATTATGTGAACGATGCCTTTTCCACCGCGCACCGCGCCCATGCCAGCACGACAAGCCTGGCGCATGTGCTGCCGGCCTTTGCCGGGCGCACGATGGCCGCCGAACTGAAGGCGCTGGAGGCCGCACTTGGCGCGCCGAAACGCCCGGTGGCGGCCATCGTGGGCGGCGCCAAGATATCGAGCAAGATCGACGTGCTGCTGCATCTGGCCGGCAAGGTCGATCACCTGATGATCGGCGGCGGCATGGCCAACACGTTTCTGAGCGCGCGCGGCATCGCGGTGGGCAAATCCTTGTGCGAACATGATCTGAAAGCCACCGCGCTGGATATCATGGCGCGCGCCGATGCCGCCGGCTGCACAGTGCATCTGCCGTACGATGTGGTGGTGGCGCGCGAATTCAAACCACATGCGCCGCACCGTATCGCCAACATCCATGACATCGCCGCTGACGAGATGATCCTGGATCTGGGCCCGGCGGCGGTCGAGGCGCTGGCCGATGCGCTGAAAAATTGTGCCACGGCGCTGTGGAACG
>DAITMD010000322.1:0-2730 GCA_036835345.1 Sandarakinorhabdus sp.
GCCGCCGGCCGCCCCTGCCGGTGCCGGAAGCGGAGCCTGATGTGCCCAGACTGATTGCCATTTCTGCGATTATGCTGATGGCCTGGCCGTTGCCATTGGCGGCGCAGGCCGTGGATGTCGGCAAGCTGGATCGCCGGGTCGGCACGCTCGAATCGGAAATGCGCGCTGTCCAGCGCAAGGTCTTTCCCGGCGGCAATGCGCGCTTTTTCGAACCGGAAATCCCGGCCCAGGCCGCTGCACCCGCGCCGGCCCCCGATGCGCCGCCGGCCACCAGCCCGATCACCGATCTCACCGCGCGCGTGGATGCGCTGGAAAGCCAGCTGCGGACGATGACCGGCCAGATCGAGGCAGCGGAGTATAAATTGCGCCTGCTGGAAGACGGGCAGCGCCGCATGAAGGGCGATCTGGAGTTCCGGCTGAACGCACTGGAAAATCCCGGCGGTGTGCCGGCGCCCGAAGCCGGGGCCGCGCCCGCGCCTGGCCCAGCCGCCGCCGCCGCCGCACCCGTCCCGGCCCCGGCCGCCGCGCCCGCCAAACCGGCCACCGCAGATGCCGCGTGGACGGCCGCGTTTGCCAAGGTGACCGCCAAGGACTGGGTGGCGGCGGAAACCGCGATGACCGGCTTCATCGCCGATTGGCCGAAATCCACCCGGCTGCCGCAGGCACGTTACTGGCTGGGCCGCAGCCTGGCCCAGCGCGGGCAGCATGCCGCCGCCGCCAAGGCGTTTCTGGCGGTGTATCAAACCGCGCCGCGGTCCACGCCGGCGCCCGATGCGCTGGTGGGCCTGGCCAATTCGCTGAACGCCATGGCCAAACCGGCTGAGGCCTGTCAGGTGCTGGGAGAGCTTGGCACCGTCTATGGCGCAAAGCTGACCGACACGCAGAAGGCCGATGTCGCCCGGCAGCGCGCCCGCGCCAAATGTGCGGCCTGATCTTCCCGCACTGATCGCCGCGGCACTGGATCGCCCGGTTGCCGCCGCCGAACGATTGGCGGTGGCGGTGTCGGGCGGGCCAGATAGTCTGGCGCTGCTGTCGCTGGCCGTGGCCGCCTTTCCGGGGCGGGTGACGGCGCTCACGGTCGATCACGGCCTGCGGGCGGAGTCCGCTGCCGAGGCTGATGCGGTGGCAGAGGCGTGTGCGGCGCGCGCCATTCCCCACGCCGTGCTGCGGCGCACCGGCCCGGCGATCACCGCCAATGTGCAGGCACAGGCGCGCGCCGCGCGCTATGCCCTGCTGGGTGACTGGTGCCGGGCGCACGGGGCTGCCCTGCTGCTGACGGCGCACCACGCCGATGATCAGGCCGAAACCTTGCTGATGCGGCTCAACCGGGCCAGCGGCGTTGGCGGACTGGCCGGTATTCGCGCGGCGCGGCCATTGGTGGCGGACGTGATGTTGGTGCGCCCGCTACTGGGCAGCCGCAAGACAGTGCTGGAGGCGATTGCTGCGGCGGATGGCTGGCAGGCGGCGGATGATCCCAGCAACCGCGATCCGCGCCACGATCGCACACGAATGCGGGCACTGTTGGCCGGCAATCCGGCGCTGAGCGTGCCGGCCCTGGCCGCTGCCGCCGGGCATCTGGCAGCCGAGGCGCAGGCCCTGGACTGGACGGCGGTGCTGGCGTGGGACGGGCGGGTGACGCGCGATGAGGGCGGTCTCAACATCGATACGCGCGGCCTGCCGGCGGCGCTGGTGCAGCGGTTGCTGAGCCGGGCGCTGGCGGAACTGGGCGCAAGCACGGCGCGCGGCGGCGATATTGCCCGGCTGGCGGCGCGACTCGGCGCGGGCAAGGCCGGCACGCTGGCCGGCGTGATGGCGCGCGGCGGGCCGATCTGGCGCCTGTCGCCGGCCCCGCCGCGACAAAAGCGCCGCAATCCGGCCTGATTCCGCGCCAGAAGCGCGCAACCGGGGGGCTGGGTGATTGCAAGCCTGCCAATCCGGCCTATCTTGTGCGATAGATGCCATGGAATGCCGTGGCATTTCGCGAAGCTGTGAGCAGAAAATCTATGTCCGAAGGTCCGAACAAGCGTCCCCCGCCCAGCCCCTGGATGAAGAATCTGGGTTTGTGGGTTGTCATTCTGCTGGGTCTCGCCGTGGTTGTGAACCTGATGCAGGGCGGCAGCACGGCGCGCAGTGGCGACACGCTGGCCTATTCGGATTTTCTGGCGCGGGTTGATGACGGCGCGGTGCGATCGGTGGAAATCCGCGGCGAGGAAATCGTTGGCCGCACGTCGGGCGACGAACAGTTCCGCACCTTCAACCCCGGCGACACCCAGCTGATCGAACGGCTGCGCAACAAGGGTGTGCGCTTTGATGCCAAGCCGGAGGAAAGCCGGTCGCTGCTGGCCACCCTGTTCTTCAACATGCTGCCGTTCGTGCTGATGATCGGCATCTGGATCTTCGTGATGCGCCAGATGCAGAACGGTGCCGGTCGCGGCGCGATGGGCTTTGGCAAATCGCGCGCCAAGCTGCTGGTGCAGAAGGAAGGCCGCGTGACGTTTGACGATGTCGCCGGCATCGACGAGGCCCGCGAGGAACTGCAGGAAATCGTCGACTTCCTGAAGGACCCCAGCCGGTTCAGCCGCCTGGGCGGCAAGATTCCGAAGGGCGCGCTGCTGGTTGGTCCGCCCGGCACCGGCAAGACGCTGCTGGCGCGCGCCATCGCCGGCGAAGCCAACGTGCCGTTCTTCTCCATCTCCGGCTCTGATTTCGTCGAAATGTTCGTCGGCGTGG
>DAITMD010000323.1:0-2725 GCA_036835345.1 Sandarakinorhabdus sp.
TCAAGACTGGCCAGCGTGGCGCGGTCGGCGGCCAGCGCGGCATGGGCTTCGCTGCGCGCGGCATCCGCCGGGCTGCGGGCGGCTTCGGCCACGGTGACGCCGGCCTCGCCGGCCGCCACTTCGGCCTGCGCGGCGGCCACGGCTGCGGCCAGCGGTTCCACATCCGGTGCCGGCGCCAGACGTTCCAACCGCTGCGCCAGCGCACGCGCCTCGTCAGCGGCGCGGGCAGCGCGGGCGGCAGCGGCGGCGGCGGCATCCCCGGCGGCGCGGGCAGCGGCAGCCGCGGCGGCGTGATCAGCCATCGCGGCCGTCAAGGCGGCTTCTGCTGCAGCGGCAGCGTTCTCAGCCGCGCTCACCGCAGCTTCGGCGTCTGGCATTTGCGCCGTCAGCACCGCCTGCCGATCGGCCAGCGCCTGATCCTCGCCGGCCAGCCGTGCCGTGGCCGCCGCCGCATCCTCGGCCAGCGCCGCCTCGCGCAGCACATCACGGTCAAGGCTGGCAATCAGGGCGGCCAGCGCCGCATCGCGCCGGCCGGCTTCGGCGGCTTCGGCATCGGCCAGCGCCCGGCGCTGCCGCACCGCCTGCGCGGCGGCGGCGGCTTCGGCTTCGGCCTGGCGCAGCGCTGGCAGGCCGGCATTGGCGGTCGCGGCCTCTGCGCTCAGGCTGGCGGCCAGGCGGGTGCGCTCGGCCGTAAGGGTTTCGGCGGCGGCGGCAGCGGCCCGGGCGCGCTCACTGGCGGCCATGGCGGCGTGCCAGCGGGCGTGGGTGAGCGCCGCCTCGCCGTGGCGGATCCGGTCAGACAGCAGGCGATAGCGTTCGGCCGATTTGGCCTGCCGCCTGAGCGTGTTCGCCTGCGCCTCCAGCCCCCGGATCACATCATCCAGCCGGGTGACATTGGTTTCGGCGGCGCGCAGGCGAATTTCGGCCTCGCGGCGGCGCACGGCAAGGCCCGCGATGCCGGCGGCTTCCTCCAGCAATTGCCGTCGCTCGGCGGGCTTGGCAGCGATGATGGCGCTGATCCGGCCCTGCCCCACGATGGCCGGGCTGTGCGCGCCGGTGGCCGAATCGGCGAACAGCAGGCGGATATCCTGCTGGCGGGTGTCGCGGCCATTCAGCCGGTAATCGCTGCCGGCGGCGCGCTCGATACGGCGCGACACCTCAATCTCCTCGCCGGCGCTGCCGGCAAGGTGCAGCGTCACCTGCGCGAACTGCCGCGCCGGGCGGGCGGCGGTGCCGGCAAAGATCACATCGTCCATGCCGCCCGACCGCATCGATTTCGGGCTGGCTTCGCCCATCACCCAGCGCAAGGCTTCCAGCAGATTGGATTTGCCGCAGCCATTGGGGCCGACAACCCCGGTCAGACCCGGCTCGATCAGCAGATCGGCGGGTTCGACGAAGCTTTTGAAGCCGGCGAGGCGGAGCTTGCGGAACTCCACTTAGCGAAGAGCAGCCTGCAACTTGGGCTCCAGATCGGCCCAGGTGAACACGCCTTCCTGCACCACGCCGTTGATGATGAAGCCCGGCGTGCCGGTGAGCTTAAACTCGTTCACCGCCTGGTTCCTGAGGTCGCTCACGGCCTTCATCTGCGCCGGATCGGCCAGGCACTGATCGAACTTTGCGCGCGGGATGCCGCGCAGTTTCACATAATCCGCCAGCCCGCCCAGTTCGGCCAGCCGCGCCACGGCCTTGTCTTCCGGCATTGTGCCCAGCGCCTGCTGATCGGCCTTGGTGATGCGGCTGAACGGTTCGGTCCAGCCCTTCTGATCCTTGTAGAAGGCATCGAGCAAACCGAAGAACGCCCCCGCCCCCTGACAGCGCGACAGGATGGTGGCACCATAATCCGCACCGTTCAGCACGAAGTTGCGATATTCATAGCTCACATTGCCGCTCGCGACATATTTGTCGCGAATGGTGGCGGCGGCGCTTTCGTGGAAATCGGCGCAGTGCGGGCAGGTGAGCGAGGCGAATTCCAGCAGCTTCACCCGCGCATCGGGGTTGCCCATGCGGAAACCGCCTTCCGGGGTGGCCTGTATCACCTGCGTCCAGTTCTGCCCGGCCGGTGCAGCAACGGCCGCCGGCGCGGCGGCATCGCCGGCGGGCGCAGCATTATTATTGTCACCGCAGGCGACCAGAGCAAGGGCGGGCAGGGCGAGCGCGGGGAGCAGGAGAAAACAGCGCATCATTTGGTCCTTTGGGTTGGGGCCGCGGCCTTGACGGCAGCGACGATCAGCGGCTCCAGCGCCGCCCAGTCAAACACATCGGCCTGCATCTTGCCGTTGATCAGGAAGCTGGGCGTGCCGGTGAGGCCGTGGGTTTCCACCGCGTCCTTGCGGATGGCCAGCAGCCGATCCATGCCCGGTTTGGCGGCGATGCAGGCATCATAACGCGCGCGCGGCAGGCCGGCGGCGGCAGCGAAGGCGGGCAGCTTGCCAAGTTCGGCCATCGCCGGGCCCTGCTGTTCCGCCGGCAGCGCCTGAATGCGCGCGCCTTCACTGTCCGGGATGGCCTGAAAACCCGCGACCAGTTCATCCTGACGGGCATAGACACGGTTGACGAACGCCCACGCCGGGCCGGCCGCCTGACACTGCATCAACAGCCCGGCCATCAGATCGATGCCGTTCAAAGTGAAGGGGCGATATTCATAACTGATGCTGCCGGCACTCAGCCCGCGGGCGCGCAGGCCGGGCAGGCCCTCGGCATGGAAGGCGCGGCAGTGCGGGCAGGT
>DAITMD010000324.1:0-2714 GCA_036835345.1 Sandarakinorhabdus sp.
GTTGACGCTGCCCGGCGTGAACAGCGTGCGCGCATGCATGCTCAGGACATGGCCGAGGATGTGCTTGACGGACGTCTTGCCGAATGAACCGGTGATGCCGATCACCCTGGGGCGCAGTCGGGCGAGCTTGGCGTGCGCCTCATTCCAGAACCTGCGCTGGTTGCGGCTCTCCAGCGGCATCAACATCAGGTTGGCGAGCAGCAACGTGAACGGCACGGCCCAGAGCGGCGCCAGCCACCACGCTGGCTCGGGAGCGAACGCCGCCGCTCCAGCCGCCGCCCATGCCGGGGCCCCACACGATCACGCCGCCGCGCCGCCGACCCTTCTTGCCGCCGCTCATCGCGCCGATCACCCACAGCAGCACGATCACCCAGAAGATCACTTCGATGGCGGAAACCGCGCCCACCTTGGCCGCACGGTCGTTCGCTGCGCCCACAGCGGCCACCTGTGCGGCCTGTTCCTCTGGCGGCAGGCCCAGCAGATCCACCATCGCGCCGGTGCCGGCGATAATGCCGGCGGGCATGTCGCCGGCCTTGAACTGCGGGATGATCTGATTGCGGATGATGGTGGCCGATACGGCATCGGTCAGCACGCCTTCCAGGCCATAGCCAACCTCGATCCGCACCTTGCGTTCATTCGGGGCGACCAGCAGGATGGCGCCGTTGTTGGTGTCCTTCTGGCCGATGCCCCAGGCGCGGATCAGGCCAACGCCATAATCCTCGATCTCATATCCATCCAGCGATGGCACGGTGGCCACCACCAGCTGCGTGCCAGTGCCATCCTCCAGCGCCTTCAGCTGCGCCTCCAGCGACTGGACGGTTTCGGCCGGCAATATGCCCGCCGCGTCGGTCACCCGGCCAGCCAGTTTGGGATAGGTGGGCGCGGCAAAGGCCGGCGCTGCCAGTTGCAGCACCGCCAGCAGCGCCGCCAGCACGAATGCCAACCTCGCAAGCCGCCGCGTCAATGGATCGTTGAACATGGCTCAGCCTCCCCGGATACCGGGGTCAGAAGGCCACTTCAGGGGCTTTTTCCGCGTTGGTGGCAGTGGCCTTGAACGGCGCGATCGGTTCGGCACCATAAATCACCTTGGCGGTGATGAGCGAGGGGAAGGTGCGGATTTCGGTGTTATAATCCTGCACCGCCAGATTGTAATCGCGCCGCGCCACCGCGATGCGGTTTTCGGTGCCTTCCAGCTGGCTCTGCAGGTTCAGGAACTGCTCGTTGGATTTCAGCTCCGGATATTTTTCCACCGTCACCAGCAACCGGCTGAGCGAGGATGACAATTGGCCCTGCGCCTGTTCGAAGGCCGCCATCTGCGCCGGATCCGAAAGCTTGCTGGGGTCGATCGTGGTCTGCGTGGCGCTGGCGCGGGCCTTGATCACGCCTTCCAGCACATCCTTTTCCTGCGCGGCAAAGCCCTTCACCGTCGCCACCAGATTGGGGATCAGATCGGCCCGGCGCTGATACTGGTTTTCCACATCGGCCCATTTGGCCTTCACGCCTTCTTCCTTGGCCGGAATCGTGTTGATGCCGCAGCCCGACAGCAGCAGGGCGGCGGTGGAAATCCCGATCAGCGCAGTCGTGCGGCGTCCCGTTGCAGTCATCATGCGTCTCCTGAACAACCAGTGGCTTGCAAGCAAATGCCAGTGTGGCACATTGCCAATCCTTAGCACAAAGATAATGCGCCGCGCCGGATTTCAAGGGGACACAGGCATGCTGCAGGAATTCAAGGCCTTCATCGCACGCGGCAACGTGCTGGATCTGGCGGTGGCGGTGATCATCGGCGGCGCGTTCGGCACCATCGTCACCAGCTTTACCGAAGATCTGGTGATGCCGATCATCAGCCTGGTTTCGGGCGGCGTGGATTTCACCGGCCTGTTCGTGGTGCTGGGCAGCATCCCGGCCGATTACGCCGGCAGCACCACCGATTACGAAGCGCTGAAAAAGGCCGGCGTGGCATTGTTCGGCTATGGCAAGTTCATCACCGCCTTCATCAATTTCCTGATCATCGCCTTCGTGATCTTCCTGATGGTGAAGGCCGCCAACAAGGCGATGCCGGCGCCGGCCCCTGCTGCCGATCCCGGCCCCACCCCATCAGAAGCCCTGCTGGCGGAAATCCGCGACGAACTGCGCAAGGGCCGTAGCTGAAACCATGAGGCGCACCCTCGTCATCACCTGCGCCGCACTCGGCCTAATGGGCTGCAACGAACAGCGCCAGCAACTGGGCCAGGCCTTGTCGGGCGAGCCGCCGGTGATTGCCGGCACGCTGGAAGGCGATTGGCTGGTGGCCGATCTGAACGGCGGCGGCGCGCCGGCAGGCGTGACCATCCTGTTCGATCCGGGCGATCAGAACACCAGCCGCGTGACCGGCAGCGGCGGCTGCAACCGCTTCACCGGGGCATGGCAGCAGGATGGCGCCACGCTGAAACTGGGGCCGATCGCCAGCACGATGATGGCCTGCGATCCGGCCAAGATGGAAGTGGAGCAGCGCTTCACGGCCACGCTGGCCGATGTGAACCGCGTCACCTACACGGCGGCGGGCGAGGCACTGCTCAGCACCGCCGATGGCCGCAAGATCACGCTGCGCCGGCCGCCAGAGCCCTGATCGGCCCACCGGGTTCGATATCGCTGCACAGATCCGCCAGCGACGTGTGATCCAGCACGCTGGCGGTCTGTTCGCGCACCACCAGCATCACCTTGCGGATCACGCAGGT
>DAITMD010000325.1:0-2692 GCA_036835345.1 Sandarakinorhabdus sp.
TCCAGATCCAGCGCATCCACCACGATGCTGGTCACCTGGTGCCGGGCCAGCGCCAATGCCAGCGCTGCGCCCACCAGCCCGCCGCCAATGATGATGACATCTGAATCCATGCTGTTCATGGTGCCAATGCCTAGCCGATGCCGCCGGCCGCGCCAATCGGGGCATGTTGTCCCCAGTTGCAATTGGCGGCCTTCCTTGACCGCGCGGCGGGCTTGATTCATATTTGTCACTGTTTTGGCCAGCCGATGACAATAGCTTGCTGGCAGTTTTTCACATCACGGGCGAGCAATCAGCACATGGCATCCCGGGCAATGTCTCCGCCTTCCCTTTCCGATCGCCAGCGCGCTGGCAGCGGGCGTGCGGCCAGAAACGGTGGCGGCCCGGCGTGGCTGGCAACGCTGCGGGTGCGCGCGGCGCAGGCGGTGCAGATTCTGGCGCGGCTGGCGGCCGGGCTGGGCGTGGCGACGGCCGGCGTTTCGCTTGCCCTGATCCTTGCCAGCTATTCCTCGCTCGATCCATCGTTCAACACCGCCACTGCGCGTGAACCCACCAACATGTTCGGCAGTTTCGGCGCGCATCTGGCCGATGTGCTGCTGCAACTGGCCGGCTGGCCGGTGCTGCTGCTGGTGCCGGCGCTGCTGCTGGCCGGGTGGCGGGTGGCGCTGGCGCAGCCGGTGCCGCTGCCGCGCATGGCCGGGGCCACGGCGGCCGGCGCGCTGTTGATGTCTGGCGCGGCCGGCGGGTTCGATCTGCCGGCAGCCGGCGCACCGGCCGGGCCGGGCGGCCTGATCGGGCAGGGCCTGGCGCTGCTGGCCGGCAATCTGGAATCCATCCCCGAACTGGCCGATATCCCGGTCGGCTTCGCGGTATCGCTGCTGCTGGCCCCGGGCGGGCTGGCGCTGCTGGCCTATGGCAGCGCCATTTCCCGCGCGGGCGTGGCCGGTGCCGCCGAAACCCTGTGCGGCTGGTGGCACGGCGAAGCGGCAGCCGAGGATGACGTGCTCACCCTGCCAGTGGCACCGCCGCCGCGCGCCCGCCGCAGCCAGAACGATGAGGATGCGCTGCCGCTGCCCGAACCCGGCCCGGTCGTGGTGCCCCGCGAAGCCGCGCCCGCCCCCGGCAAGCGGGTGCGCACCGGGCAGCAGCAGTCGCTTGATCTGGGCGATGCCGCGGTGCTGCCCGGCCTTGATCTGCTGCGGCCGCCGCCCAGCGCGCCCAAGGCGCGCATCGATGCCGCCGCGCTGGAACAGAATGCCCGGCTGCTGGAAGGCGTGCTGGAAGATTTCGGCGTGCGCGGCCGCATCGGCGAAGTGCGGCCCGGCCCGGTGGTGACCATGTATGAACTGGAACCGGCGGCCGGCATCCGGGCCAGCCGGGTGATCGGTCTGGCCGATGATATCGCCCGTTCGATGAGCGCGCTTTCGGCCCGCGTTGCCGTGGTGCCGGGCAGCAGCGTGATTGGCATCGAACTGCCCAACCAGGTGCGCGAAACCGTGTCGCTGGCCGAACTTCTGGGCAGCGCCGATTTCGACAGCCGGGGCGTCACCCTGCCGCTGGTGCTGGGCAAGGATATCGCCGGCGCACCGGTGGTGGCCGATCTGGCGCCGATGCCGCACCTGCTGATCGCCGGCACCACCGGTTCGGGCAAATCGGTCGGCCTCAATGCCATGATCCTGTCGCTGCTCTACCGGATGACGCCGCAGCAGTGCCGGCTGATCATGATTGATCCCAAGATGCTGGAACTCAAGATGTACGACGGGATCCCGCACCTGCTGGCCCCCGTTGTCACCGATCCGCCCAAGGCCATCCGCGCCCTGAAATGGGCGGTGGAGCAGATGGAGGATCGCTACCGCAAGATGAGCGAGCTGAGTGTCCGCTCGCTAACCAGTTTCAACCAGAAGGTGAAAGAGGCGCAGGCGGCCGGCAAACCGTTCGTGCGCCGGGTGCAGACCGGGTGGGATCCGGAAACCGAAGCGCCGATCATCGAGGAGGAACTGCTCGATTTCGAACCGATGCCACTGATCGTGGTGGTGGTGGACGAACTGGCCGATCTGATGATGACGGCCGGCAAGGAAGTGGAATTCCTGATCCAGCGCCTGGCGCAAAAGGCCCGCGCCGCCGGCATCCACCTGATCATGGCCACGCAGCGGCCGTCGGTGGATGTGATCACCGGCGTCATCAAGGCCAATCTGCCCACCCGCATCAGCTTCCAGGTGACCAGCAAGATCGATTCGCGCACCATCCTGGGTGAACCGGGCGCCGAGCAACTGTTGGGCAAGGGCGACATGCTGTGGATGGCGGGCGGGCGGTTGATCCGCGTGCACGGGCCGTTCGTTTCCGATGAGGAAGTGGAAGCGGTGGCCGATTTCTGGCGTGCGCAGGGCTCGCCGGATTATCTTGACGCCGTCACCGAAGAACCGGCCGATCTGGACGGGCAGCTTGATCTCGCCAACGCCGGGCTGTCAGGCGGCGGCCGCGGCGATGACGAGGCAGATGTTTATGCAAGGGCCATCGATGTGGTGGCCAAGGCCCAGAAAGCCAGCACCAGCTTCCTGCAACGCCATTTGCGCATCGGCTACAATAACGCCGCCCGCCTGATCGAACGCATGGAACAGGACGGGTTCGTGAGCCGCCCGGATCACGTGGGCCGCCGCGAAGTGCTGATCGACGAGTTCGGCAACCGGCGGTGAGG
>DAITMD010000326.1:0-2688 GCA_036835345.1 Sandarakinorhabdus sp.
TTGTGCGTTGAGGAAGCGCTGTTTGGCGGGGCCAGCATCGATGCCAATGGCCAGCCATTGACCGACGAAACCCTGGGCCGGGCCAAGGCCGCCGATGCTGTTTTGATGGGCGCGGTGGGCGGGCCGCAATGGGCGGGGCAGCCCTATGACACGCGGCCCGAAGCCGGGCTGCTTAGCCTTCGCGCCGGCATGAATGTTTACGCCAATCTGCGCCCGGCGCGCTGCTTTGCGGCACTGGCCGATGCCTCCACGCTGAAGCGCGTTTATGTCGAGGGGCTGGACATATTGTTCGTGCGCGAGCTGACCGGCGGTGTCTATTTCGGCGAACCGCGCGGGGTTGAAACCCTGCCCGATGGTCAGCGCCGGGGCGTCAACACCCATGTTTACACCACCGCCGAAATCCAGCGCGTGGCGCGCGTCGCCTTCGAACTGGCGCGCGGCCGCAAGCGCGAAGTCGTATCGGCCGAAAAGGGCAATGTGATGGAGGCCGGCCTGATGTGGCGGGAGGATGTGCAGGGCTTACGTGACGCCGAATATCCCGACATCCGCCTGACCCACATGCTGGCCGACAATATGGCGATGCAGCTGGTGAAGAACCCGCGCCAGTTCGACGTGATCCTGACCGACAATCTGTTCGGCGACATCTTGTCGGATGAAGCCGCGATGCTCACCGGATCGCTGGGCATGCTGCCTTCGGCGGCGATCGGTGATGCCGGCATGCCCGGCCTCTATGAGCCCATCCACGGCTCTGCCCCCGATATCGCCGGGCGCGGCGTCGCCAACCCCTGCGCTTCGGTGCTCAGCCTTGCCATGGCGCTGCGCTACAGCCTGGGCGAACCGGCGCTGGCGGGCAAGGTGGAGGCGGCGGTGGAGGCGGCGCTGAACAGCGGCGCGCGAACCCCCGATCTGGGCGGCACCATGACCACGGCGGCCATGGGCGACGCGATTCTGGCGGGCCTTTGATCAGGCGGATCCTCGCCCCGTTCGCCACCGGGCTGCTGTTCCTGGCGCCGGTGCTGCTGACGCTGATCATCCTCAACTGGCTGTCGGGATATCTGATCGCGGCGCTGGGGCCGGCAACACCGCTGGGGCAGGTGCTGGGCAAGGCGGGGATGTTCTTCACGCCGTCGCCGTTCGCCGCCTTCTGGGCCGGCATCGGGATGGCGGCGCTGCTCGTCTGGCTGGTGGGCATTGCCGTGCAGTCGGGCGTTCGCCCGCAGCTGGAAGGCGGGCTGGACGGGCTGATCTCGCGCATACCGGTGCTGGGGCCGATCTATCGGCCGCTGGCGCAGTTCGTGCGGATGATGGGCACCAGCCCAGGCGGCGAGATGAGCGGCATGGCGGTGGTGTCGGTGAGTTTTGGCGAGCATGTTGAAGCGCTGGCGCTGCTGACCAGCCCCAAGCTGCACGATTTCGGCCAGGGGCCACGCTATCTGATCCTGATCCCCACTGCTCCGGTGCCGGTGGGCGGTGCCATGCTGTTCGTCGAAGCAAGCCGGGTGAAGCATGTGCCGTCGATGGGCGTCGATGATCTGGCCAAGCTGTATGTGACGATGGGCACGCTGAGCGGCGGCGAGGCGCCGAAGTGAGCCTGACCCTGCGCATCTTTCTGGCATTGATTGCCGGGCTGGTGGCGGGGGCGCTGCTGCCCGGCGATATCGGTGCGCCGCTGCTGCCGGTCAGCGATGCCATCGGCAATCTGTGGCTGCAGGCGCTGCAGATGACGATCATTCCGCTGATCGCCGGGCTGCTGTTCACCGGCATCGCACAGGCGGCCGGCACGGCGGGCGGCGGCAAGGTGGCGGGGCGCGCGCTGCTGGCGTTTCTGGCGCTGCTGGTGTTTTCGGCCTTGTGGTCGATGCTGTTCGTGCCGCTGCTGCTGGACTGGTGGCCGGCCCCGCCGGCGGCAGCTGCCGCGATCGTGGCGGGCAGCGCCAGCGCGGCGCCGGTGGGGGAGATCAAGGTCGATATCGGCAAATGGCTGCTGTCGCTGGTGCCGGCCAATATCTTCGATGCGCTGGCCAAGGGTGACATGCTGCCGGTGGTCAGCTTCATCGCCGTCTTTGCGCTGGCTGCCACCCGGCTGGATGACGGCCGACGCACGTCGCTGGTCAGCCTGTTTGACGCGGTGAAAGACACGATGCTGGTGCTGGTCGGCTGGATTTTCGTCGCAGCGCCGATCGGCGTGTTCGCGCTGGCAGTGAGCGTGGGCATCAAGGCCGGGCTGGAGGCGTTTGGTCTGCTGGGCCATTATATCGCGGTGCTGGTGGCGGTGCAGGTGGGGCTGATCATCCTGATCTATCCGCTGGCCGCGATGTTCGGCCGCGTTGGTCCGATGGCCTTTGCGCGGGCTGTGCTGCCGGCGCAGGCGGTGGCGGTTTCCACCCAGTCCAGCATCGCCAGCCTGCCCGCCATCTATGACGGTGCGGAACGGCTGGGCCTGCCGGAAGCCACCACCCGCGTGGTGCTGCCGCTGGCGGTGAGCATTTTCCGCATCACCAGCCCCTGCGCCAACATCGCCGTCGTGCTGTATGTAGGCCATCTTTACGGCATGGAGCACAGCGCGCTGGCCTTCATCGGCGCGCTGCTGGCGGCGCTGGTGGCAGCGGTTTCCACCGGCGGTCTGCCGGGATCGATCACCTTTCTGGCCGCCTGCGTGCCGATCGCCAACGCCATGGGCGTGCCGGT
>DAITMD010000327.1:0-2685 GCA_036835345.1 Sandarakinorhabdus sp.
ATCAGGTGATGCAGCGGCTGGCGGCGGCCGGCATCAAGGCGGTGCCCACCGGCATCGCTCACGGCACGGTGACAGCGGTGGGCGAAGGCGCCCTGGTGGCCGAAGTCACCACCCTGCGCCGCGATGTGCAAAGCTTTGGTCGCCATGCCGACGTGGCCTTCACCGATGACTGGCGCGAAGATGCGGCGCGGCGCGATTTCACCATCAACGCGCTCTATGCCGATCTGCCCGGCGGCGCGGTGCAGGATTATTGGGGCGGACTGGATGATCTGACGGCGCGCCGGGTGCGCTTCATCGGCGATCCGCTGGGGCGCATTGCGGAGGATCATTTGCGGATCCTCAGATTTTTCCGCTTTTCGGCGCGCTTTGCCGCCGTGATCGATGCTGATGGGCTGGCCGCCTGCACCGCTCGCGCCAATGATCTGATGGCGCTCAGCCGCGAACGCATTGCCATGGAATTGAAGCTGCTGCTGGGCCTGCCCGATCCGCTGCCGGTGCTGGGCCTGATGCTGGATGCCGGCGTCCTGCGCCCGGTGCTGCCGGAATTGCCGGCGGCGCGGCTGCCGGTGCTGGCGCAGACGATTGCGGCAGAGGCTGAAGCTGACCTCCCGGCCGCCTGGGAACGCCGGCTGGCGGCGCTGCTGCCGGCGGGCGATACGCGGCTGGCGGCCGAGGTGACGGCGCGGCTGAAACTGTCAAACCCGCAGCGCGCCCGCATTGCGGCAGCGGTGCAGCCGGCCGATGCGCCGCCGCACCCGGCAGCGGCGTGGCGGGACGGGGCGGAGGCGGTGACCGACCGGCTGCTGATCGCCGGCGATGCGGCGGCAGCGACAGCGCTGATCGGCTGGCAGCGCCCGCGCCTGCCGGCATCGGGCAAGGATATCATCGCCCGCGGCGTGCCGCCGGGGCCGGCGGTGGCGCGCCGGCTGGGCCAGTTCGAACGCGCCTGGGTGGCGGCGGGCTTTCCGCAGGATGCGCAGGCCGTTTCCGCGCTGCTCGATGCCGCCGTTCAATCGTCAGACGACTGAACCGGCCGGCCACGTTTTGGCCCCGGCGTGATCGCCACCTTCACCCCGCGCCGGCTGAGCGCCTCGCGCAGCAGCACTTCAACTTGGGCGTTGACGCTGCGGAACTCCCCCGCCGCCGCCCGTTCCAGCGCATCGTGCAGCGCTGGATCGAGGCGCAGGGCAAAGGCCTTCTTTGCGCTCACGGCCCTAGTATAGGCTGCCCGCGTTCACCACGGGCTGGGTTTCGCGTTCACCGCACAGCACCACCATCAGGTTGGACACCATCGCGGCGCGGCGCTCGTCGTCGAGTTCCACCACCTGTTTTTCCGACAGTTGCGCCAGCGCCATTTCCACCATGCCGACAGCGCCGGCCACCAGCGTTTCGCGCGCCGCCACCACGGCGGCGGCCTGTTGCCGGCGCAGCATCGCGCCAGCGATTTCGGGGGCATAGGCCAGGTGGGTGAAGCCGCATTCGTCCACGGTGATCCCGGCCACGGCCAGGCGTTCCTTCAATTCCACGCGCAGTTCGCCCGAAATCCGTTCGTGATCGCCGCGCAGGGTCACTTCCTTGTGCTCGAAATCGTCATAGGGATAGCGCGCGCCGATGGTGCGCACCGCCACTTCCACCTGCGCCGTCACAAAGCCGCGATAATCATCCACATCGAACATCGCCTGCGCCGAATCGGTGACCCGCCACACCAGCTGGGCCGCAATCTCGATCGGGTTGCCGCGCAGGTCGTTCACCTTTATCTGCTGCGAAATCAGGTTGTTGGCCCTGAGGGACACTTTCTTCTTGCCCATCCACGGCCAGGTCCATCGCAGCCCCGGCACCCGATCGGTGCCGCGATAATCGCCGAACAGGGTGATCACCGCCGCTTCATTGGGTTGCAGGCTGTACAGCCCGACCAGCACGAACATGAACAGAAAGCCCAGCCCGATGCCCAGGAAGATGCCGGTCATCCAGCCATCGGCCATGCTGGTGAAAAAGCTCCACACTGCCGCGCCGAACAGCAGCAGCGCCAGCAGCAGCATGACAAGGCCATTGTCGCTATTGCCTGCGGTTTCCCGGCTGGGCTGACCCGTGATTGCGTCCATACACCACCTTTGATTGTATTATGATATCATATTTATATCAGATTCGCGGTGCTGGCAAGCCCTCAGTCGTCGGCATCGCCCCAATCGTCATCGTCACCCCAGCCGCCGCTGGCGCCCGCGCCGCCGCCGCTGCCGCCGCCCGGCTGGAAGCGCGTGTCATCATCATCATCGGGAAGATCAAACTGCACATGGCCATCGCCAAGGCCGAGCGCGCTGTCATCCGGGCCGAAGATCGGCGCACCGTCCAGCATGACGATGCCGGAGCCTGCCCCGCGATCATCGCGCGTGCGGCGCGGCGGCGGCGGCGGTGGCGGCGGGCCGGCGGCCTTGCCGATCAGATAGAGCAGCAGCAACAGGCCCAGCAGCAGTGCCAGCCAGACCATGGCGGATCAGCCCCCCGGCTCGTCGGGCGGCGGGGCCTTGTCCAGTTCGGCGAAGCGATCATTCTTGCGGGTGTCGCTCAGCATGATGAACAGCGCCACGCCCAGCGACAGCAGGATCAGGATGATGACAACCATGGCCTTCAGTCCTTCGGCTCGTCGGCGGGCGGTGTCTCGGCGCGGTGCGATCGCTTCTTGAACAC
>DAITMD010000328.1:0-2669 GCA_036835345.1 Sandarakinorhabdus sp.
AGCGCTGCCCTCCGAAGGCAGAGGTCACAGGTTCGAATCCTGTCGGGTGCGCCATCTGCCATCTGCGCGTCGAACCTGTGATCCAGTTCGCTGCCTGCTCCGCAGGCGTGGGGGTTCGAATCCTGTCGGGTGCGCCATCAAACTTTTTGCCAGCGCCGGGCAAGTTCGCGCACCGCGAGGCCATAGCCGGCCACGCCCAGCCCGGAAATGATGCCGGTCACCACCTGGGTCAGGATCGATTTGCTGCGCCACTCGGCCTCGCGGCGGTGGATGTTGGAGATATGCACTTCGATCACCGGGCAATCGACCATCTTGAGCGCATCCAGGATCGGGTAACCGGCATAGGTGAAGGCCGCCGGATTGATGGCAATGCCGATCTGCCCGCGCCGCGCCGCCTGCACCCATTCCACCATTTCATGTTCGTTGTTGGTCTGCCGAAACAGCAGCGGCAGGCCGTCGGCTTCGGCCCGGCACAGCGCCTCCACATCGGCCAGCGTCTCGTGGCCGTAAATCTCCGGCTCCCGTTCGCCCAGCAGATTGAGGTTGGGCCCGTTCAGAACATGGATTGCCGCCGTCATCACCATCCTCCAACCGCGTGGACCGCGCCGATGGTTAGGCCATGCGCCGGATTTGCGCCAGAGCCGGCCGGCTCAGTCGGCGCTGTAGACGGTTTTCACCTGGGTGTAGAATTCGAACGCCGCAAAGCCCTGTTCGCGCGGGCCGTGGCTGGAGGCGCCGACGCCGCCGAACGGCACATGATAGTCCACCCCCGCGGTGGGCAGGTTGATCATCACCATCCCGGCGCGCACGTGGCGGCGGAAATGCCGGCTGAGGGCCTGGTTGTTGGTGACGATGCCGGCCGAAAGCCCGAACGCACCGTGGTTTGCCGCCGCCAGCGCCGCCTCGTAATCCGGCACGCGGATGGTCGCCACCACCGGGCCGAACACTTCTTCGCTGTTGATGCGCATGTCGCTGGCGGTTTCGGCGATCAGCGCCGGGGCCATGTACCAGCCGGGCTGTTCCAGCTGCAGCCGCTGCCCGCCGGTGAGCAACCGGCCGCCCTCGGCCACCGCGATGCCGACATAATCCAGATTGCGCGCCAGCTGCGCCTCGCTGTTGGCCGGGCCGATCTGCGTGGCAGCGTCCAGCGCATGGCCAACCTTGAGCGCCCGCGTCCGCTCTGCCAGCCGCGCCACGAAGTCATCATGCACCGCGTCTTCCACAATCACCCGGCTGGAGGCGGTGCAGCGCTGCCCGGTCTGGAAGAAGCCGCCGTCCAGCGCGATCGCCGCCGCCCGGTCAAGATCGGCATCGGCCAGCACGACCAACGGATTTTTGCCGCCCATCTCCAGCTGCACCCGTGCGCCGCGCGCCATTGCCGCCATCGCCACCTGATGGCCCGTCGTCTGCGAACCGGTAAACGATACAGCCTGCACGCTGGGATGCGCCACCAGCGCCGCGCCGGCAGTGCGCGCGCCCAGCACCAGGTTGAACACGCCGGCCGGCACACCGCATTCGTGCACGATGCTGGCAAGCGCATGTGCCATGGCCGGCGCGGTTTCAGCGGGTTTCAACACCAAAGTGTTGCCAAAGGCCAGCGCCGGGGCGGCTTTCCAGGCCGGGATGGCGATGGGGAAATTCCAAGGCGTCACCAACCCCACCACGCCCACCGGCTCGCGGTAGGTGGCAACATCGATGCCCGGCCGCGTGGAGCCCAGCGTGCGGCCATGCAGGCGCAGCGCCTCGCCGGCGAAATAGCGGAAGACGCGCGCCGCGCGCAGCACTTCGCCGGTGCCTTCCGCCCGCGTCTTGCCCTCTTCACGCGCCAGCAGTTCGCCCAGCGCCGGGGCGCGCGCAAACAAGGTGGCGGCCACCTTCTCCAGCAGATCGGCGCGCACTTCCGGCGATGCCGCCGCCCACGCCGGCTGCGCCGCCGCCGCTGCCTGCACCGCCGCATCCACCGCCGCGCCGTCGCCATCCGGGAAGGCAGCGATCAACTCGCGCGTATCAGATGGGTTGCGGCGCTCCAGCGTGGCCGGCGCGGCAACCGCTTCGCCGCCGATGAAATGAGTCAGTATCATTGCGCTTCACCCTGCAGATGCTGGTATCACCAACAGGTGTCATGCCGGGGCGGCATTGCAACACAGTATATGTCATATACGATAATTGCCGCGATGATGGGGGAATGACCGGGATGACGGGCAAGAGGCTGTGGCGGGGTGTGTATCCCGCCGCCACCACGCAGTTCGCCGCCGATGGCTCGATCGACATGGCGGCCACCAGCGCCGGGCTGACGGCGCTGGTGGACGATGGTGTCGATGGCCTGGTGCTGCTGGGCACCTGCGGGGAGAACAACTCGCTGGAGCCGGAGGAGAAGCTGGCCGTGCTGCGCGCCGGGGTGGCCGCTGTTGGCGGCCGGGTGCCGATCATCACCGGCGTATCGGAACTGACGACGCGCCGCGCCGCCGATTTCGCCCGCGCCGCTGAAACGATGGGCGTTGATGGCCTGATGCTGCTGCCGGCGATGGTCTATGTGCCCGCCCCCGATGAGCTGATCCATCATTTCCGCACCGTCGCCGCAGCCACGCGGCTGCCGATCATGCTCTACAACAATCCGCCGGCCTACCGGGTGAGCATCGGCATGGATGTGCTGGCGGCGCTGGCGCCGG
>DAITMD010000329.1:0-2658 GCA_036835345.1 Sandarakinorhabdus sp.
GCGCGATGGTGGAAGGCCGGCCGGATTGGGTGCTGTCCCGCCAGCGCGCCTGGGGGGTACCTATCACCTTATTCGTTGATCGCAAGACTGGCGAGTATCTGGTTGATAAGACGATCAATCAGCAGATCATCGCGCGCTTCCGCGAACAGGGTGTAGACGCCTGGACGCCGGAATTTGCCGCCGAACTGCTGGGCGACCGCGCCGACCAGTATGAGATGATCACCGATATCCTGGACGTGTGGTTCGACAGCGGCTGCACCCACGCCTTCGTGCTGGAATCCGGGCGCTGGCCGGAGCTGCAGTGGCCGGCGGACCTGTATCTGGAAGGCAGCGACCAGCATCGCGGCTGGTTCCAGTCCAGCCTGCTGCAAAGCTGCAGCACGCGCGGGCGGGCCCCGTATAACGCCATCCTCACCCACGGCTTCACCATGGATGCCTCGGGCCGGAAAATGTCCAAGTCGGAAGGCAATGTCATCAATCCGCTGGACGTGATGAAAACCAACGGTGCCGACATATTGCGGCTGTGGGCGCTGTCGGTCGATTTCACCGAGGATCACCGCATCGGCGATGAGATATTGAAGGGTGTGGCCGATCAATACCGCAAATTGCGCAACAATTTCCGCTATCTGCTCGGCGCACTTGATGGCTGGGATGAGGCAGAGCGGCTGCCGGTCGCGCAAATGCCGGCGCTGGAACGCTGGGTGCTGCACCGGCTGGCGGAACTCTCATCCGAATTGAAGGTGGCGGCAGAAGCCTATGATTTCAATCGCTATGTCGCGCTGATCACTAGCTTTGTTGCGGATGATCTGTCGGCCTTCGCGATGGATGTGCGCAAGGACAGTCTCTATTGCGACGCTGCCACCGCGCCCACCCGCCGGGCATGGCGCACGGTACTGGATATCTGCTTCCACGCCCTCACCCGCTGGCTGGCGCCGGTGCTGGTGTTCACGGCCGAGGAAGTGTGGGGCACGCGCTTCCCCGAGGCCGGATCGGTGCATCTGCTGGAATGGCCGGAAATCGATGCCGGATGGCGCGACGAGGCTTTGGAACGGCAGTTCGCTCTGGTTCGCAAGCTGCGCGAGGAAGCCTATCTGAAACTTGAGGAATTGCGACGCGACAAGGTGGTGGGCAGCTTCCTGGAAGCCGCCGTGACCGTCGAAACCGCGCATGGCGATCGCATCACGGCCCTGCACGGGCTTGATCTGGCCGAACTGCTGCTGGTGGCCGATGTGACACTCACCCACGGGCCGGGTGAAAGGCTGACGGTGGCCAAGGCCGATCTGGCCAAATGCGCCCGCTGCTGGCGGCATCTGCCCGATGTGGCAGAGCAGACGCAGCTGTGCGGGCGTTGCACCGACGTGGTGGGCAATTTGGTGGTCCATGCCTGAACGTGGCAACAATTCGGGCTTCATCCTGGCGGCCGTGGTGCTGATCCTTGATCAGATCAGCAAATATTGGGTGCTGGAGGCGCTGCGCCTGCCCGAAATCGGCGGTATGGACGTGCTGCCCTTCTTCCGCCTCACCTTCGTGGGCAACACCGGCGTTTCGATGGGGCTGCTGCCGGCGGGCTCCGATCTGGCGCGCTGGCTGCTCACGCTGGTGACGGCGGGCATCGCGGTGGCAGTGGCGCTGTGGCTGCGGCGGGAGAAGCATCCCATCGAAATTGCGGCGCTGGGCCTGGTGCTGGGCGGCGCCATCGGCAACATCATCGATCGGGTGCGCTTTGGCTACGTGGTCGATTTCCTGCACTTCTTTTGGGCCGAATATAGTTTCTGGGTCTTCAACCTTGCCGATGCTGCGATTACACTGGGCGTGATATTGTTGTTGCTAAGGGCCATCACGGCCAAGCCGGCCGAACCGCCAAAGGAACCAAGCGATGCGTAATGCCCTGATCCTGGCTGCAATAGCCCTCACGCTGACCGCCTGCGGCAAGCGGGACCGGCTTTCGGGCCGCGGCCCGGACGAACTGACCGTCGCGCGCGGTGCGCCTCTGGTGGTGCCGCCCGATTATGGCCTGGCCCCGCCGCGGCCCGGCGCGCCGCGCGCCATTGGCGTGGATGCGCAGGCCGCCGCCATGGAGGCGCTGTTCGGCCCCGGCGTGAAGCCGCCGCCGCGCAGCCAGTCCGAACAGAATCTGCTGGACAAGGCCGGTGCCGGCAACAGCGACCCTGCCATCCGCAGCCAGGCCGGCGATTCCCAGACCAACACGGTCAACAAGGGTGCATTCCTGACCGAAGTGCTGGCCGCACCGGTGGGCACCCGCGATGCCGCGCTGGCCGATGTGAAGGTGCCGGGTTGAAGCAGCCGGGCCAGTGATGCGCGAGGCGTCGGGCGGCTGCCACTGCGGGCGGGTTCGGTTTCGGGTGCGCTTTGCCGATCCGCCGGAACTGCTGGATTGCAACTGCTCGATCTGCGCCAAGACCGGCTATCTGCACCTGATCGTGGCGGCGGCGGATTTCACGCTGGACCGCGGCGCCGATGCGCTCAGTGATTATCGCTGGGGCAGCGGCACGGCGCGCCACCTCTTCTGTTCCGCCTGCGGTATCAAAAGCTACTATGTTCCCCGCTCCCACCCCAACGGGTTCAGCGTGAACTGGCGGGCGCTGGACGGGGTGGATGATGTGCGCCCGCTGGTCCGCGCCTATGACGGGCGTGATT
>DAITMD010000330.1:0-2653 GCA_036835345.1 Sandarakinorhabdus sp.
GAGCGTGAGCGCCGGCCGCCGTGCCGGCTTTATGTGATCTCGCCGCCGCGCATCGACGTGCCGGCCTTTACCGACAGTCTGAAGGCGGCGCTGGACGGCGGCCCGGTGGCGGCGTTTCAGTTGCGGCTGAAGGATGTGAGCGACGCCGACGTGCTGCGCGCCTGCGCAGCGCTGCTGCCGATCTGCCAAGCGGCGGACGTGGCCTTCATCCTGAACGACCGCGCCGATCTGGCCGCGAAGTCCGGCGCGGACGGCGTGCATCTGGGGCAGGGGGATGGCAGCATCGCCGATGCCCGCGCGCTGCTGGGCCGCGATGCGCAGATCGGCCGCACCTGCCACGACAGCCGCCATCTGGCGATGGAGGCCGGCGACGAGGGCGCGGATTATGTGGCGTTCGGGGCGTTCTACGACACCACCACCAAACCCAGCCACTACCGCCCGCAGCCGGAGATATTGGGCTGGTGGACAACGCTCTCTCAGCTGCCCTGCGTCGCCATCGGCGGCATCTTCCCGCACAACGCCGCGCCGCTGATCGAGGCCGGGGCGGATTTCATCGCCGTGGTGCGCGCGGTGTGGGATCATGAAGGCGGGCCGGGCGCGGGTGTGAAGGCGTTTGGCGACGTGCTGGGCTGGTAATCAACTATCGCATCCGCTAAGCCGCGCACCGCTCTTTCCCACTGCCAATCTGCCCGCCCGCGCGCCGTTTGCTGCAAGGATACCCCTATGGTCGCTCACTCCTCGCTCATTACTGTCATGGAAAAGGCCGCGCGCAAGGCGGCGCCCAAGCTGCGGCGCGATTTTGGCGAGGTGGATGCGCTGCAAGTGTCGCGCAAGGGGCCAGCGGATTTTGTCTCCAACGCCGATCGCGCCGCCGAAGATGCGGTGGTGGAAATATTGCGCCACGCCCGCCCGGATTGGGGGCTGGTGCTGGAGGAAGGCGGGGTGATCGCGGGCGCGGATGACCGCTGCCGCTGGATTGTCGATCCGCTGGATGGCACCAGCAATTTCCTGCACGGCCTGCCGCATTTCGCCATCAGCATCGCCGCCGAGGTGGACGGCGACGTCGTGGCGGGCCTGATCCACCAGCCGCTGACCGGGGAGAGCTTCTGGGCGGAAAAGGGCCGCGGCGCCTGGCTTTCGGATCGGCGGCTGCGTGTGTCGGGCCGGCGCGATCTGAATGACTGCCTGATCGCCACCGGCATTCCCTATCAGGGGCACGGGAACCGCGCCGAATTCGGCAAGATCCTGGACGCAGTGATGCCCGAAGTGGCCGGTGTGCGCCGCTATGGTGCGGCCACGCTGGATTTGGCGTGGCTGGCGGCCGGGCGTTTTGATGGCTTCTGGGAAGCGGGTCTGTCCTATTGGGACGTGGCGGCGGGCATCCTCCTGGTCAAGGAAGCTGGCGGGTTCGTTTCGGATTTCCGCGGCGGCGGTGAAATGGTGTCGCGCCGCGAGATCGTGGCCGGCAATCAGGCCATCCAGTCGCGGCTGCACAAATTGGTGGCCGGCGCCCTGCGATAAACCGCCACCGCAGGCACAAAAACTGCTGCAGCCGGCGCGTTGGTGGTTGATGCAGCGGGGCAGGCCGGCTAGTTACCTTGCACTGCAACAGCAAGAGTTTTCAGGCCATGTCGGCCATCGCTTCAGATTATCTGCCCGTGCTGCTGTTCTTCGTGGTCGGCATCGTGTTTGCGTTGATCTTTGTCGGCGCGCCGATGGCGGTGTCGGCGCTGATCGGCACGGCCAAGCCCGAAGCGGTGAAACTGTCGGAATATGAAAGCGGTTTCCCGGCCTTTTCCGATGCCCGCACCAAGTTCAGCGTGCAATTCTATCTGGTGGCGATCCTGTTCATCGTGTTCGATCTGGAAGCGGCCTTTCTGTTTCCGTGGGCGGTCAGCTTGCATTGGGGCGGCGCGCCGGCCTGGTGGTCGATGATGGTATTTCTGGGCATCTTGACCATCGGCTTTGTGTATGAATGGAAATCAGGGGCGCTGGAGTGGGAGTGATCGTGCCTGAAAATGCCGGTGCTCAGGCTGGTGGCGCAATCGCGCTGCCGGACAGCAATCGTGACCAGTTTCTGGGCGATGTGTCGAAGGAAGTGGCCGACAAGGGCTTCCTCGTCACCTCCACCGAAGATCTGTTTCACTGGGCCCGCACCGGCAGCCTGTGGTGGATGACCTTCGGGCTGGCCTGCTGCGCCGTGGAAATGATGCACACCAACATGCCGCGCTATGATCTGGAACGCTTCGGCGTGGCGCCGCGTGCCAGCCCGCGCCAGAGCGACGTGATGATCGTGGCCGGCACGCTGTGCAACAAGATGGCCCCGGCGCTGCGCCGCGTTTATGATCAGATGGCCGAGCCGCGCTATGTCATCTCGATGGGCAGCTGCGCCAATGGCGGCGGCTATTATCATTATAGCTATAGCGTGGTGCGCGGCTGTGACCGGATCGTGCCGGTGGATATCTATGTGCCCGGCTGCCCGCCCACCGCGGAGGCACTGCTCTATGGCATATTGGCGCTGCAGAAGAAGATCCGCCGCGTCGGCGTGTTCGAACGTTGAACATGAGCCACAGCGCCCCTGAACTTGGCGTCCACAGTTGGCCGGTGATGGCCAGCCATGATGCGCTGCCGGCGCGGCTGGCGCTGCTGCTGG
>DAITMD010000331.1:0-2651 GCA_036835345.1 Sandarakinorhabdus sp.
CGGTATCGACATAGGCCATGGCGATCGGCACATTCAGGCTGGGCGCAAAGCCGCCCGACGTCAGCACGCCCACCTGCGCGGCCCCGGCCCACACGGTGGCGCCTTCACGCGCCGGCATGCGGCCATCGATCGCCAATCCCACCCGTTTTCGCGGCGCACCGTTCAGCAGCTGATCCAGCACGCGCGCTGCACCGGGGAAGCCGCCTTCCGCCTTGCGGCGCTTGGAAATCGCAAAGCTCAGGTCAGCCTCCACCGGGGTGATGTCCGGCGACAGATCATGGCCATAGAGCGGCAGCCCGGCCTCCAGCCGCAGCGAATCGCGCGCGCCCAGCCCGATCGGCTTGACCTCTGCGTGGGCCAGCAGCGCGCGGGCCAGCGTTTCGGCCCGCGCAGCCGGCACCGAAATCTCGTAGCCATCCTCCCCGGTGTAGCCCGACCGGGTGATGCCCAGCAGCACATCGTTCCACCAGTAACGCGCGCCGGCCATGAACTTCAGATCGGCAAACGCCGGCTGCCCGGCGGTTTCCGGGGTCAGCGCAAAGCGGCTCATCACCGCCGCCGCCGCCGGGCCCTGCAGCGCCAGCAGGGCCTGATCGGCCAGGTAGTGCAGGCTGATGCCGGCCGGCAGCCGCGCCATCATATGGGCGATATCGTCATGCTTGGTGGCGCCGTTCACCACCAGGTAAAAGCCCTTGCCGGTGTTGGTGACCATCAGGTCGTCCAAGATGCCGCCATTGTCCGCCAGCAGCAGGGAATAGCGCACGCGGTGCGGCTGCAGCGCGAGAAAATCGCCGGGGGCCAGCGTTTCCAGCCACTCAGCCGCGCCCGGCCCTTCCACCAGCAGCTGACCCATGTGCGACACGTCGAACAGGCCGGCGCTTGTGCGCGTCCAGTTGTGTTCAGCGATGATGCCGTCAAACTGGATCGGCATGGCATAGCCGGCAAACGGCACCATGCGCGCGCCCAGGGCGCGGTGCAGGGCATCCAGAGGCAATGGAATCTGATCGGCGTCCGCCATAGGTCCCCGGCAACAGTTCGCCACCGGCACCGCGCCGGCTGCAGCATCCCCCACTGTCGCCTGACCTGAGAGCTTTGACCCCGGATCAAGTCCGGGGCTTACCCCTTCGGTGGGGTGCAGGCCTCACAGCCTCCACCCGCTTTCCAGAGTGTCGCGAATACGCCAGCGCGGTCCTTTGGCCTGAGAGATTCCGGGGGCGGCTTGCTCCTTCGGCGGCGGGGATTTCACACCCCACACTCTCCCGCGCTGACGCCGATGTTGCCACCGACGACATTCGCCGATTGGACAATGGCCGCGGCAGAGTCAATGGCCCGAATGGCCACCCCTGCCCGGCGGCTGCCGCAGCCTATTTGGCGACGTTATACGCCAGCTGCCGGTCATCCAGCTGGAAACCCAGCAGCACTTCGAAACTGGCCGCGCGCAGCGCGGCGCGCACTTCGGGATCCGACATCGGATCGGTCGCGGCATCGATCTCGCCGGGTTTGCGGTCGCGGTTGATACGGTCCAGTATTTCCTTGGACACGGCAGCGGCGCGGCGCGACACGCTGGCGGTGGCGGTGCCGCGGCCCAGCGCGCGTTCGGCGCCGGCGGGGAAATCCACCGCCACGTTGATCATCTGCTTGGCGTTGATCACGTTGCCGGCCTGCACCACTGCGACAAATATCGGCAGCACCAGCTGCCGGGCGGCGGCGGCATCGGTGCGCCGCGCCACCACGTCGAACGTCACCTTCGAAACAAACTGCTCGGACGTTTCGGCGCAATCGTCGCGCACGTTGGTGATGGTGGCCGTCACGTCCATATTGGCCAGATCGGGCGCATTTGCCGGCGTGCCGGGGCGGAACAGGGTGACATCGCCCACATAGGCCGCCACCGCCACCGCCGGGCATGACGAACGGTTGACCACCAGCGGATTGTCTTCACAGCCGGCCAGCGCCAGCGCGGCAAACCCCAGGGCAAGACGGGAAATACCGATGCGGGAAAGGGTGCGGATCATGGCCATCCTCCTATGGGGCAATTGGCCCCAGAGCAAGCATGACTGCACCGCGCTGTTCAGGGGTGGCGCGCCGCCAGCCGATGGCGTATCTGCTGCCGTTATGAATCACGCTGCTCCCGCTTCGCTCGTCGCCGCCGATAGTCACCCCGATCTCACCGTGCTGGTGGCGGCGCCGCGCGGCTTTTGCGCCGGGGTGGACCGCGCCATCCATATCGTTGAACTGGCGCTGCAACGCTGGGGCGCGCCCGTCTATGTGCGGCACGAAATTGTGCACAACAAGTTCGTGGTCGACAGTCTGAAGGCCAAGGGTGCGATCTTCGTCGAGGAACTGCACGAGGTGCCCGATGGCGTGCCGGTGGTGTTTTCCGCCCACGGCGTGCCCAAGGCGGTGCCGGCCAAGGCCGAGGAGCGCGGCCTGACCTATGTTGATGCCACCTGCCCGCTGGTTTCCAAGGTGCACCGCCAGGCCGAACGGCTGGTCGCTGCCGGCCGCCACATATTGTTCATCGGCCACGAAGGCCACCCGGAGGTGATCGGCACCTTCGGCCAGGTGCCGGACGGCGCGATGACCCTGATCGAGACCGTGGAGGATGCCCGCACCGTGGCGCCGGCCGATCCCGCCAATCTGGGCTTCCTGAC
>DAITMD010000332.1:0-2638 GCA_036835345.1 Sandarakinorhabdus sp.
GCGCTGGACGTGGGCGCGATGACGCCGATCCTGTGGTTGTTCGAGGAACGCGAAAAGCTGATGCAATTTTATGAACGCGTGTCGGGCGCGCGTTTCCACGCGGCGTGGTTCCGCCCCGGCGGCGTGCATCAGGATCTGCCCGCCGGCATGTTGCAGGACATACTCGACTGGTGCGACGGCTTCCCCAAGGTGCTGGACGAAATGCAGGGGCTGGTGGCCGACAACCGCATCTTCAAGCAGCGCAATGTCGATATCGGCGTGATTTCGAAGGACGACGCCATCAATTGGGGCTTCACCGGGCCATGCATCCGGGCCAGCGGCGTGGCGTGGGATCTGCGCAAGAGCCAGCCCTATGACGCCTATCATCTGGTCGATTTCGACGTGCCGATCAGCACGGATGGCGATTGCTATGCCCGCTTCATGGTGCGGATGCAGGAAATGCGCGAGAGCCTGAAGATCATCCGGCAGTGTGCGAAAGAGATGCCGGCGGGGCCGCACATCACCCGCAACCGCAAGGTGGCGCCGCCGTCACGCGGTGAGATGAAGCGGTCGATGGAAGCGCTGATCCATCATTTCAAGCTCTACACCGAAGGCATGCACGTGCCGGCCGGCGAGGCCTATGTGGCGACCGAAAGCCCCAAGGGCGAGTTCGGCATCTATCTGGTCGCCGATGGCACCAACAAGCCCTGGCGCTGCCATATCCGCGCCACCGGCATGGCGCATCTGCAGGCGATGGATTTCCTGTGCAAAGGCCATCTGCTGGCCGATGCGCCGGCGGTGCTGGGCAGCCTTGATATCGTGTTTGGCGAGGTGGACCGATGAGCGCACCCTTTTGTGCCCTTCCATGGCTTCGTGTTATGATGATGCTATGAGTGACGCCGACTTCTCGCTGCTGTTTGAAATTCTGCGCAAGATGCAGGGTCAATTGACGTCGATTCAGGTCAAGCTGGGCGATGTTGAAACGCGGCTGACGTTGCTGGAGGAAGCCACGTCTAGCCAGTCGGCGCGGATCGCTTCATTGGAGGTGGCCATCGCGGCGGTGCATAAGCGGCTCGATCGGTCGGACAACCGGCTGGATCGCATCGAAACCCGGCTTGGCCTGGTTGAAGCCTGAGGACTGCATGACCGATTTCACCGAGTTTACGTGGACGGCCGAAAACGCCGTCGAGGCGCAGCGCATCATCGGCCTGTATCCACCCGGCCGGCAGGCCAGCGCGATCATGCCGCTGTTGTGGCTGGCGCAATATCAGGTGCGCGATGAAACCGGTGTGGCCTGGCTGCCGGTGCCGGTGATCGAGTTTGTGGCCCGCCTGATCGGCATGCCTTATATCCGCGCCTATGAAGTCGCCAGCTTCTATACCATGTACAATCTGAAGCCGGTGGGCCGCTTCCATGTGCAGGTGTGCGGCACCACGCCGTGCCTACTGGGCGGCAGCGATGCGATCATGCAGGCCTGCAAGGACAAGGGCTTGAAGAAGGGCGCGACCACGCCCGATGGCCTTTTCACGCTGACCGAAGTGGAGTGTCTGGGCGCCTGCGCCAACGCGCCCATGGTGCAGATCAACGATGACAATTATGAAGACCTGACGGCGGACAACATGCGTGCGATACTCGATGCGCTGGAGCGCGGCGAGACGCCAGTGCCGGGCAGCCAGACCGGGCGCACCGCCTCGTGTCCGGCCGGCGGCCCGACGACGCTGAAGGAGTTGGTGTGATGGCTGAGTCAGAGATACTCGATTTTATCGGCGAGCATTTCCGCCGGCTCAACACACGCTTCGACAAGCTGGAGCTTGATGTTGCCGACATCAAGACACGGCTGATTGTGCTGGAAGAAGGCCAGGCCTCCATGTCAGCGCGGATTGCGACCGTCGAGGTCAGCATGGCAGGCATGAACAAGCGCATGGACCGGGTTGAATCGCGGCTGGATCGGATCGAGCGCCGTTTCGATCTGGTGGAGCAGCACTGATGCTGGCCGACAAGGATCGCATCTTCACCAATCTCTATGGCTTTCAGCCGTGGACGCTGGATGCTGCGAAAAAGCGCGGCGATTGGGCCGATACCAAGGCGCTGCTGGAACCCGGCCCTGATGCGCTGATCGATGCGATCAAGGCCAGCGGCCTGCGCGGGCGCGGCGGCGCGGGCTTCCCGACGGGGATGAAGTGGAGCTTCATGCCCAAGACGCCCAATCCGGATCGGCCGAGCTATCTGGTGGTGAACGCCGACGAGTCCGAACCTGGCAGTTGCAAGGACCGCGAGATCATCCGCCACGATCCGCACAAATTGATCGAAGGCGCCCTGATCGCCGGCTTTGCCATGCGGGCGCGGGCGGCCTTCATCTATATCCGCGGCGAATATATCGCCGAGGCCAAGGTGCTGATGGCGGCCGTGGCTGAGGCCTATGCCGCCGGCCTGATCGGGAAGAACGCCTGCGGGACGGGCTATGATTTCGATGTGATCGTGCACCGCGGCGGCGGGGCCTATATCTGCGGCGAGGAAACCGCGATGATCGAAAGCCTGGAGGGCAAGAAGGGCCAGCCGCGCCTGAAGCCGCCGTTCCCGGCCGGCGCCGGCCTCTATGGCAACCCGACGACGGTGAACAATGTGGAATCGATCGCGGTGGTGCCCACCATATTGCGGC
>DAITMD010000333.1:0-2631 GCA_036835345.1 Sandarakinorhabdus sp.
ATGCGGTGCGCGCCTGCCTTGAAACACTGCTGCTGCGCTGCGCCGTGCAGCTTGGGGCACGTGGGCAGGGCGGCCGGCTGTTTGCGCTGTCGCTGTACCGCGCCGATGGCCATGTCGCGCGGATCGCGGTGGAAACCGCCGCGCCGCAGCGCGAGCCGCAGGTGCTGCTGCGGCTGTTCGATGAGCGTATTGCGGCGCTGAACGATCCGCTCGATCCCGGTTTCGGCTATGATCTGGTGCGCCTTGCGGTGCCCCTGACAGATGCCCAGGCCGAAAACCAGCTGGGGCTGGAGGGCGGGCAATTGGCCGAAACCCAGCTGGCCGAACTGGTTGATCGGCTCACCGCCCGGCTGGGCCGCAGCCGCCTGCGCCGCCTTGCACGCGCCGATACGCACATCCCGGAACAGGGGAGTTTCGATCTGCCGCTCAGCAGCAGTGCGCCCAGCCAGTGGCCCGCACCGGCTGCCGGCGAACCCCCGGCGCGGCCCATCCGCCTGTTCGATCCGCCGCAGCCGATCGAGGTGCTTGCCGAAGTGCCCGATGGCCCGCCGCGCCGCTTCCGCTGGCGCGCCCGCGTGCATGATGTGACGGCGCACGAAGGCCCCGAACGCATCGCGGCGGAATGGTGGCGGCGCAGGGACGGCACCGGCCTGACCCGCGATTACTGGCGCGTGGAGACCGCCGATGGCCGGCGTTACTGGCTGTTCCGGCACGGGCTTTACGATCGCGAAACCGGCAGCCCGCGCTGGTATCTGCACGGGCTGTTCGCATGACGCCGGCCGGGTTTGCCGAACTGGCCGCAGCCACGCATTTTTCTTTCCTCGAAGGCGCGTCCAGCCCGGCGGCGATGGTGACGACGGCACTCGGCCTTGGCCATTGCGGCATCGGCATTGCGGATAGGAACAGTGTCGCCGGGGTGGTGCGCGCCCATGTGGCGCTGCGTGATCTGGCCGAGGCCGCCAGAGACGCCGGCACCCAATTGCCGCCCTTCAAGCTGGCGGTTGGCGCGCGGCTGGAGTTTGCCGATGGCACACCCGATGTGATCGCCTATCCCGCCCATCGGCGCGGCTGGGGCCGGCTCACCCGCCTGCTCACGCTCGGCAACCGGCGGGCGGAAAAGGGCGCGTGCATCCTGCAGCTTTCGGATCTGATCGAACATGCGGATGGCCTGCTGCTGATTGCGCTGCCTCCCGGCGGCGGCCAGCACAGCCGCCTGACGGAACTGGCGCGGGCCTGCCCGAACCGTGTCTGGCAGGGGGCGGTGATGGGCCATGGCGGCAGTGATCGCCGGCAGCTGGCGGCGCTGGGCGCGGCAGCCCAGGCCGCCGGTGTGCCGCTCATGGCGCTGAATGCGCCGCTGTATGCCGCCCCGGCGCAGCGCCCGCTGCACGATGTGCTGCGCTGCATCGGCATGGGCTGTACGCTGGAAACCGCCGGCACGCAGCTGCTGGCCAATGCGGAAGCGCACCTGAAAAGCGCTGCCGAGATGGCGCGCCTGTTTCGCGATGCGCCCCACGCGCTGGCGGAGCCCGCCCGCCTGCTGGCGCGCATCGATTTCAACCTGGATCAGCTGCGATACGAATATCCGAACGAGCCGGTGCCGCCGGGTTACAGCCCGCAAGGCTGGCTGGAAACGCTGACCCTTGGGAAGGCGCGGGAGCGTTGGCCGGGCGGGGTGCCGCCCAGGCTGATGGCGCTGCTGACCGACGAGTTCCGCATCATCGGCAAGGCCGGCTATGCCCCCTATTTCCTCACCGTCCACGATATCGTGGCGTTCGCGCAAGGCCGCGGCATCCTGTGCCAGGGCCGCGGCAGCGCCGCCAACAGCGCGGTGTGTTTCGTGCTGGGCATCACCGCGGTTGATCCCTCCGTCCACAATCTGCTGTTTTCCCGATTCATTTCCGAAGAGCGCAAGGAGCCGCCCGATATCGATGTCGATTTCGAGCATGAGCGCCGCGAAGAGGTGATGCAGTGGATTTACGAGCGTTACGGCCGGGAACGCGCCGGCATCGCCGCCACGGTGATCCATTACCGGCCCAGAAGCGCGGTGCGCGAAGTGGGCAAGGTGCTGGGCATGAGCGAGGATCTGACCACGCGCCTGTCGAGCACCGTGTGGGGCAGTTTTTCTTCGCTGATGGAGCGCGAGCGTTTCGCCGAAAGCGGGCTTGATCCGGACAGTCCCGAGATCGCGCGGCTGTCGGGGCTGGTGAACCAGATACTGGGGATGCCGCGCCACCTGTCGCAGCATGTCGGCGGTTTCGTGCTCACGCAAACACGGCTGGACGAACTGGTGCCGATCCACAATGCCGCCATGCCCGATCGCACCTTCATCGAATGGGACAAGGACGATATCGACGCGCTGGGCCTGATGAAGGTGGATGTGCTGGCGCTGGGCATGCTGAGCTGCATCCGCCGCGCGTTCGAGCTGATCGAGACGCATATCGGCCGGCAATACACGCTGGATAATGTGCCCGGAGACACTGAGCCCGATGCGCCTGATGTGTATGAGATGCTCCAGCGCGGCGACAGTATCGGCGTGTTCCAGGTGGAGAGCCGGGCGCAGATGAACATGCTGCCGCGCCTGAAGCCGGCCGAATTCTATGATCTGGTGATTCAGGTCGCCATCGTGCG
>DAITMD010000334.1:0-2626 GCA_036835345.1 Sandarakinorhabdus sp.
CCGCCCAGATCGTTCACCACCACCGCTGCACCATGGTGCGCCAGCGCCAGCGCGTGCGCCCGGCCCAGTCCGCGCCCGCCGCCTGTCACAATCGCGACCTTGCCCGATAGAAGCGCCATGGCTGAAATCTCCCCTGTAATCCGAGGGAGAGTGGGCGTGGCCGAATTTGCCGGCAAGACCGTGCTAGTGACAGGGGGATCGACCGGCATCGGCAATGCGGCGGCGCGCGGCTTTCTGGCGGGCGGGGCACGGGTGATCGTGACGGGGACGCGGGCATCGCCGGCCGATTATGCCGGCACGGACGGCGATCTGACCGGTCTGGAATATCACCGGCTGGATCAGGGCAACCCGCAGGCGGTGGCCGATTTTGCCCCTGCGCTGGACCATTTGCACGCGCTGGTGGTCGCCGGTGCCAAGGTGGCCTATCGCCGGGCCGAGTTTGATCCTTCGGTGTTTGCCGATGTGCTGGCCACCAACCTGACCGGGCCAATGGCGCTGGCGATGACGTTCCGGCCGCAGCTGGCGGCAGCAAAGGGCAGCATCATCTTCATCGGATCGGTCGCCAGTTTTCGCGGCACCATTGGTCAGCCGGCCTATTCGGCCAGCAAGGGCGGGCTGCTCACCCTTACCCGCAGCCTGGCGCAGGCGCTGGGCAGGGAGGGGGTGCGGGTCAATCTGGTGGCACCGGGGCTGGTGCGATCGAAGATGACGGCGATCACCTGGGAACATCCAGACCGGCTGGCGGCGACGGAACAGCAGGTGCCGCTGGGCCGCATCGGCGAGCCGGATGATATCGCCGGGCCGATCCTGTTTCTGGCGTCGGATGCGGCGCGCTATATCACCGGCACCTCGCTGGTTATCGATGGGGGCCTGAGCGCATGAGCGGCGAATATTGGGCGAGCGGCAGGCACGTGCTGGTTACCGGCGGCACGCAGGGCATCGGCAAGGCCGTGGCCGAGCAATTTCTGGCGCAGGGCGCCGAGGTGACGATCACCGGCACGCGCACCAGAGCCGAATGTTACGAAAGCCCGCCCGCAGGCGCTGCCTATCTGCAGGCCGATCTGACATGGCCGGAAGCGCGGGCGGAAGTGGCGGCGCACATCGATCATCTGGACGTGCTGATCAACAATGCCGGCCGCGGTTCGGCGCGCGAATATGAGCAGGACGAGTTCGAGGCCATCATCGATACGAACCTGAACGCGGTGATGGACCTTTCGGTGCGGCTGTTCCCGCACCTGAAGGCGCGGGGCGGCTCCATCGTGAATGTCGGCAGCCTGGCCAGTTTCCTGGCCTTGAAGGAAACGCCGGCCTACACCGCGTCCAAGGCCGGGCTGCTGGGCCTGACCCGGGCGTTGGGGGACAAATGGGCGCCGGATGGCGTGCGGGTGAACCTGGTGGCGCCTGGCTTCATCGCCACGCGGATGACCGAAGGCGCTCGCACCAACCCGGAGCGTGAGAAGAAGCTGATGCGCGCCATCCCGATGCAGCGCTGGGGCGAGCCGGACGAAGTGGCCCGTGCCATCCTGTTCCTGGCCAGCCCGGCCGCAAGCTATATCACCGGGCAGAGTCTGGCGATTGACGGCGGCCTGATGCTGCGCTGATTGCGGGCCGGTTTCAGGCCTGGCCCCGCCGGCTCATGAAGGCCAGCCGCTCGAACAGCATCACGTCCGCCTCGTTCTTGAGCAGCGCACCGTGCAGCGGCGGGATCAGCGTTTTCGTGTCGCGGTTCCTGAGCACGTCCACCGGCAGATCCTCGTGCATCAGCAGTTTCAACCAATCGAGCAGTTCCGAGGTTGACGGCTTTTTCTTCATGCCCGGCACTTCGCGCATGTCGAAGAAGATGTTGAGCGCTTCGCCCACCAGCGCCCGCTGCACATTGGGATAATGCACGCGCACGATGGCTTCCATCGTCTCGCGGTCGGGGAATTTGATATAGTGGAAGAAACAGCGGCGCAGGAACGCGTCGGGCAGTTCCTTTTCATTGTTGCTGGTGATGATCACGATCGGGCGCTGGCTGGCCTTCACCCGCTCCCCGGTTTCATACACGTCGAATTCCATGCGATCGAGTTCGGTGAGCAAATCATTGGGAAACTCGATATCAGCCTTGTCGATCTCGTCGATCAGCAGCACCGGCAGTTTTTCCGAGGTGAATGCCTCCCACATCTTGCCGCGGCGGATGTAATTGTTGATGTCCGACACGCGCGGATCGCCCAATTGGCTGTCGCGCAGGCGGGAGACCGCATCATATTCATACAGGCCCTGCTGCGCCTTGGTGGTGGATTTGACGTTCCATTCGATCAGCGGCGCATCGAAGGCGTTGGCGATCTGCTGGGCCAGAACGGTCTTGCCGGTGCCGGGCTCCCCCTTGACCAGCAGCGGCCGGCGCAGGGTGACAGCGGCGTTCACCGCCACCTTCAGATCATCGGTGGCGACATAGCCGGTGGTGCCTTCGAAACGCATGACAATTCCTTTCGGATTGCACGGTAGAAAGCCCTTGCCGGCGAAGCAATCCTGTCAAATGGCGAAGGCGCGGCCGGCCTGCCCGCGCTTCAACGATAGGCGTAGGTAACTTCGTCGGTCTGGCCGCCGACGAAGCCGAACATCTGGCCCTTGCTGTCGGCGGACT
>DAITMD010000335.1:0-2615 GCA_036835345.1 Sandarakinorhabdus sp.
GCCCACACCACCAGACTGGCGCCGCGCACGATATCACCGGCGGCAAACACGCCATCAAGGCCGGTCATCATGGTGCGGTGATCCACCCGCACCGTGCCCCAGCGGGTGACCGGCAGACCGGGCGCACCAAACAGCGCCGGCAGATCTTCGGCATCAAAGCCCAGCGCCTTGATCACCAGATCGGCCCGGGCGGTGAAGCGGCTGCTGCCATCGGGTTCGGGGGCGCGGCGGCCATCCGGGCCGGGCTGGCCCAGCCGCATGGTCTGCGCGGTCACGCCGGTGGGCGTGATCTCGGCCGGGGCGGCAAGCCAGACAAACTCCACGCCTTCTTCCTCGGCATTGGCCACCTCGCGTGCGGAACCGGGCATGTTCTCGCGGTCACGCCGATACAGGCATTTCACGCTGGCCGCGCCCTGCCGCACCGCAGTGCGCACACAGTCCATGGCGGTATCGCCGCCGCCGATCACCACCACATGCTTGCCCGCGGCATCGAAACCGCCCGGCAGTTCGTCGCCAAAGCCGGCGCGATTGGCGGCGATCAGATAATCCAGCGCCTCCATTGTGGTCGGGCCATCGGCGCCCGGCACGTCCACGGCGCGCGCCTTGTAAACGCCGGTGGCGATCAGGATCGCGTCGTGGCGCGCGCGCAGTTCGGCCAGGCTGGCATCGCGGCCGACCTCAAAGCTCTGGTGGAACTGCACGCCGCCATCCCGCAACCGGTCAACCCGGCGCATCACCACCGGCTTTTCCAGCTTGAAGCCCGGAATACCATAGGTCAGCAGGCCGCCAGCGCGGTCGTGCCGGTCATAGACATGCACGTCATAGCCCTTCACCCGCAGCGCCTCGGCCACGGCCAGCCCGGCCGGCCCGGCCCCGATGATGCCAACGCTCTGCCCGGAACGGTCGGCGATGGGCTGCAGCGGCTTCACCCAGCCCTGTTCCCAGGCGTTATCCGTGATGAATTTCTCCACCGATCCGATGGTGACGCTGCCGAACCCCGGTTCGATCACGCAATTGCCTTCGCACAAACGGTCCTGCGGGCAGATGCGGCCGCAGATTTCCGGCATGGCGTTGGTGGCGGCCGCAAGCTCATAGGCTTCCTGCAGCCGGCCCTCGGCCGTCAGCTTCAACCAGTCGGGGATATTGTTCTGCAGCGGGCAATGCACCTGGCAGAAGGGCACGCCGCACTGGCTGCAGCGCCCGGCCTGCTCTTCGGCTTTGGCCAGAATATAGGGGCGGCTGATCTCCAGAAAATCCTGGGCGCGCTCGTCGGCGGTCCGCTTGGCCGGGTAGGCCTGGTCCCGTTCGATGAACTTGAGCAATTTTGTTGCGGCCATCGCTGCCTGTCCTTGTGTTGGCGCAGGCGAAACCACAGCAGCGCGCACAAGTCACGCGAAAAACGCAGTTTAAGACAGCGATGCTGTCCTATTATGGGGCCACTCGGACGATTTTGGCTGCACCACGTTCAAATAAATGGCCATATCGGCCCTATCTTGCCAGCAGCCAGATCAGCGCGGCGCTGCCCGCCACGATTCGGTACCAGGCAAAGGGTGCAAAGCCATAACGGCTGACCAGCGCGACAAAGCCCTTCACCACCACCAGCGCCACCACGAAGCTGACGGCAAAGCCGATGCCGATGGCCGACAGGTTGGACGCATCCAGACTGTCGCGGTTCCGCCACAGCATCAGCACCGTCGCCCCCGAAATGGTGGGCACCGCCAGGAAAAAGCTGAACTCGGCCGCGGTCTTGCGGTCCACGCCCAGCCACAGCGCCGCCATGATCGTGGCTCCCGATCGCGAAACGCCGGGGATCATGGCAAGGCACTGGCCCAGCCCGATCTTCACCGAAGTTGCCGCGGTCAGCGCCTCCACGCCCGATACGCGCGCTTCACCCATGCGCTTTTCGATCCATAATATGGCAATGCCGCCCACGATCAGCATGACAGCAACGGTGATCGGGCTTTCCAGCAGCGCTTCCACCGCCTTGATGAACAGCAGGCCCAACACGGCGGCCGGCAGAAAGCCCAGGAACACGTTGCGGATGAAGGCAAAGGCGCTCGGCTCCCGCACCAACAGCCCGCGGGCCACGCCCATGAACCGCCCCCAATAGGCCACCAGCACCGCCAGGATCGCGCCCGACTGGATGGCAATATCAAAGGTGGCGCCGGCCTCTCCCGAAAAACCCAGCAGCTCGCCGGCCAGGATAAGATGCCCGGTGGAGGAGACCGGCAGATATTCGGTCAACCCCTCGACAATGCCCAGCAGGATGATTGACAGAAGATCGGGCTGGTTCACGCCCCGTGCTCCCGGCCGCCGCTCTGGCCGGGCTTCGCAAAGCGGCCGCCGGGGCGGAATCGCGCCAGCATCTGCGGCACAAAGGCACTGAGCGGCGTGGGCGTGATGCCCAGATCCTTCAGGCCCGGCATGTCAGGCGCGCAGATATTGCCGCGTTTCAGCATGGCGAGCTGATCGCTGTTCATCGGCAGGAACGGCAGCACATCACCCATTCTGGCCAGCATTCCCGATGTGAAATCCGAAAAGGCCACCACCGGCCGGTCCAGCCCGGTGAGATCGGAAATCATCTGCAATATCGCGGTAAAGCTGAGCACATCCGG
>DAITMD010000336.1:0-2615 GCA_036835345.1 Sandarakinorhabdus sp.
TCACCGCCGCCCTGTTCGCCGTGCCCGTGCTCAACCTCGCCGCGCCAGCCATGGGCGCGATGATGGCGACGCATATTTTTCATCGGGAGCGGGAGGGGGAGCAGCGGCGCGCTGCAGCGGCGCACTGACGCTGCGGCAAAACTGGCAGGGTTGCTGCCGCCGCGAATCAGGTTTACGTAAACGTCAACCTGTGAGCTGGGGAGTTAAGCCATGGATCTGAATTTCAGCGCCGAAGATGCCGCGTTCCGGGAGGAGGTTCGCGCCTTCATCCGCAATTCCTACCCGCAATATCTGCACGACAAGATCGACGAGGGTGAGGAGATGGCCAAGGAGGATTTCCTGGCCTGGCACAAGGTGTTGCACGAAAAGGGCTGGATCGTGCCGGCGTGGCCGAAGGAGTATGGCGGCACCGGCTGGAGTGCGACGCAGCGCTATATCTGGTCGGAAGAAACCGCGGCCGCCGATTGCGTGCGGCTGATGCCGTTTGGCCTCTCCATGGTGGGCCCGGTGATCTACACCTTCGGCACGCCGGAGCAGAAGGCGAAGTTTTTGCCGCGCATCCTTTCGGGGGAGGATTGGTGGTGCCAGGGCTATTCGGAGCCGGGCGCTGGTTCCGACCTTGCATCCTTGCGCACTCGCGCCGAGCGCTTCACCGGCGATGACGGCAAGGAATATTACCGCGTCAACGGCCAGAAGACCTGGACGACGATGGCGCAGCATGCCGATTGGGGTTTCTTCCTGGTCCGCACCGATCCCTCCGCCAAGATTCAGGAGGGGATTTCCTTCCTGCTGATCGACATGAAAACGCCGGGCATCACCGTGCGCCCGATCATCACGCTGGGCGGCGAGCATGAAGTGAACGAGGTGTGGCTGGAAGACGTGATCGTGCCGGTGGAAAACCGCGTGTACGAAGAAAACAAGGGCTGGACCTGCGCCAAGTTCCTGCTGGCCCACGAACGCACCGGCATTGCCGGCGTGGCCGCATCCAAGCGCGGGGTGGAGCGCATCAAGGATGTGGCGCGCGCCACGCAGGACGGCGGCGAGGCGCTGCTGGCCAATCCGTTCTTCAAGCGCAAGATTGCCGAGCTGGAAGTTGATCTGGCGGCGCTGGAATATACCGAACTGCGCACGCTGGCCGGTGAATCGAGTGGCAAGGGGCCGGGGCCGGAAAGCTCGCTTTTGAAGATCAAGGGCACGGAGATTCAGCAGCGGCTGACCGAACTGGCGCTGGAAGCCGCCGGCAGTTACGGCGCGCCCTATTTCCGCAGCATGGGCGAAGGTGACAACAGCTTCGCCGTCGGGCCGGACAGCGCCCGCCGCGTGGCGCCGGTCTATTTCAACATGCGCAAGACCAGCATCTATGGCGGATCGAACGAGATCCAGCGCAACATCATCGCCAAGATGGTGCTGGGTTTGTGATGTAACCCCTCTCCCGTTCGGGGAGAGGGCGAGAGACGCCGCAGGCGGCCCGGGGTGAGGGGTTGCCTGCCTGCAACATTCCCTCACCCCGCTCGCCTTTGGCGAGTCGACCCTCTCCCCGAACGGGAGAGGGGATAACGACGGGGACGATCCATGGATTTCAATTTCACCGAAGAACAGACCATGCTGCGCGACATGCTTTCGCGCTATCTGGCGGACACCTATGATTTCGACAGCCGGCAGGCGGTGGTGAAGGGCGGCAAGGGCTGGAACCCGGCCGTGTGGAAGACGTTCGCGCAGGAACTGGGCGTGCTGGGCGCGCCCTTTGCGGAAGCGCATGGCGGGCTGGGCGGCGGCGCTGTGGAGAATATGGTGGTGATGGAGGAAATGGGCCGCGCCATCGTGCTGGAGCCTTATCTTTCCACCGTGGTGATTGGCGGCGGCGCACTGAAAGCCGTGGGCGGCGCGGTGGCCGACAGTGTGATCCCCGGTATCATCGCCGGTGATGTGCGCATCGCCTTTGCCGCCTATGAACCGCAGGGCCGTTTCCATCTGAACGATGTGTCCACCACGCTGAAGGGCGGACAGCTCAATGGCCACAAGGCGGTGGTGGAAGGCGCAGCGCATGCCACGCATCTGCTCGTCACGGCGCGCACCGGCGGCGCGCAGCGCGACAGCGGCGGCATCGCCCTGCTGCTCATCCCGGCGGATGCGGCCGGCATCACGCGCCGCGATTATCTGACCGTGCATGGCACCAGCGCATCGGAAGTCTATTTCGAAAATGTCGCGGTGGGCGGCGACCATGTGCTGCGCGAGGATGCGCTGCCGCTGATCGAGCAGATCGTTGACGAAGCCACCGCCGCCCTGTGTGCGGAGGCCTGCGGCGTGCTGAAAGTGCTGCACGCGCAGACGCTGGATTATGCCAAGCAGCGCAAGCAGTTCGGCAAGGCGATCGGCGATTTCCAGGTGATCCAGCACCGGCTGGTGGACATGTTCATGGAAGTGGAACAGGCCGTTTCGATGACGATGATGGCCACGCTGAAGCTGGACACGCCGGAACGCAGCGCCGCCGTTTCGATGGCCAAGGCCAAGGTGGGCAAGGCCGCCAAGTTCGTCGGCCAGAACGCTGTGCAGATCCACGGCGGCATCGGCATCACCCAGGAACTGGCCGTGGGCCATTATTTCAAGCGCGCCAC
>DAITMD010000337.1:0-2612 GCA_036835345.1 Sandarakinorhabdus sp.
GAAACGCAAGGTGGCGGTCACCTGCTCGATCATTGCCGAAGCGGTCTGACGCGCACGTGGCGCACATGCCCTATCCCGCGACGCTGAACAGCCTCACGTCGCTGCGCTATGGCGCGGCGGCCTGGGTGGTGCTGTTCCACTTCCGCGAATATTTCCCGGCCACCGCGCTGCACGATTTCGCGCCGTTCGTGCGCGGCATGCTGGGGGTGGATTTCTTCTTCATGCTGTCGGGTTTTGTGCTGGGGCACGTCTATCTGGCGCAGGTCGATACCGGGCGCTTCGATTTCTGGGGCTTCATCGTGCGGCGCTTTGCCCGCATCTGGCCGCTGCATCTGCTGATGCTGGTGGTGACGATTGCGCTGGGGGTGGTGGGGCACCGGCTGGGCTGGACTTATCAGGTGTGGGCCCTGGATGCCTTCATGGCGATGGAGCGCGGCGAGATGATCCGCGCGCTCTTTGCCAATCTCACCATGATCCACGCCTGGGGCGCGACCGGCGATCTCACCTTCAACCTGCCAAGCTGGTCGATCAGTGCCGAATGGTTTGCCTATCTGTTCTTCCCGCTGTTCGTGTTGCTGCTGCGGCGGTTGCAGCCGGGGCTGGCGGTGCTGGCGGCGGCGGCGCTGCTGGTGGCGATGGACTTGGTCAGCGCCAGGGTGATGGGCTTTTCGGTGCTGGAGGTGACATGGAACATCGGCGTGCTGCGCATCATTCCGGAGTTCGCGCTGGGGCTGGCGCTGCGGCGCTGGGGCGGGGTTTGGTCTTTGGGCAGCGCAGGCGCGGCGCGGGCGGTGTTTTTCGGCGCGCTGGCGGCGGTGGTGGCGGTGACGTTCCTGAATCTGCCAAGCTGCGTGCCGGTGCTGCTGCTGGGGGCGCTGCTGTTTGCGGCGGCCGATCTGGAGCGGCATGGCGGGATGCAGGCCATGTGCCGGCCGTTGCCGGTGCTGCTGGGCGATATTTCCTACGCCGTCTACATGCTGCATTTTCCGGTGGGCTGCGTAATGCTGGATGCGCTCACTGGCCCGCACGCGACCACCAGCATATGGGTGGCACTGGGCTGGATTGCGGCGGCGCTGGCGCTGGTCACCTTGCTGTCGTGGCTCAGCCAGTTTCTCTATGAAAAACCGACCCGGCAATGGCTGATCGCCGCCGGAAAATTGTGAACGATGGGGAGGCCGTGATGGCGAGATTGGGATTGCTGGCAGCCAGCGTGGCGGCACTTGTTGCGGGTCAGGTGCAGGCGGCCGATGCGGCAAAGCCGACTGGCGTGGAGGCGATGTTCACCGGCCTGAAATGGCGCAACATCGGCCCGGCGCGCGGCGGACGCTCGATTGCAGCGGCGGGCAGCGTGAGCCGCTCAAACGAATATTGGTTTGCCGCGACCGGCGGTGGCCTGTGGAAAACCAGCGATGGCGGCGCAAGCTGGCAGCCGATGACCGACGGCAAGGTGGACACGGCGGCCTTTGGCGGCATCGCGGTGTGCGAAGCCAATCCCGATATCGTCTATGCCACCACCGGCGAAACCCAGCTGCGCGGCAATATACTGGCCGGGGGCGGCGTGTGGAAAACCACCGACGCCGGCAAGAGCTGGGCCAAGGTGGGACTGGCCGACGTGCAGAATTTCAGCCGGGTGCGCATCCATCCCAAGGATTGCGACCGCGTGCTGGTGGGCGGCTTTGGCCATTTCGGTGCGGACAACGAGGATCGCGGTGTGTTTCGCACGACAGATGGCGGCAAGACATGGGCCAAGACGCTGTATCGCGACGCGAAAACCGGCGCGGTGGATATCAGCATCGATCCGGCCAACCCCGATGTGGTCTATGCCGCGCTGTGGGAAGCCTGGCGCAAGCCGTGGGGGATGAGCAGCGGCGGGCCGGGCAGCGGCCTGTTCAAGAGCAGCGACGGCGGCGTGACCTGGGCGGAAATCAGCCGTGCGCCCGGCCTGCCGCAAGAGGGGCTGCTCGGCAAGATCGGGGTGAGCGTTTCGCCGGCTGATCCTACCCGCGTCTATGCGATCATCGAGCATGACGGGGCGGGCGGCGTCTATGCCAGCAGCGATGCCGGCAAGACCTGGGAAAAGCGCAACGAAAGCCGGGATTTGCGGCAGCGCGCCTTTTATTACACGCGCATCGTGGCCGATCCGAAGCTGAAGGAGCGCGTCTATGTGCTCAACGTGAATTTTTACCGGTCGGAGGATGGCGGCAAGACCTTCCCGAAGAAGATCAAGGTGCCGCACGGCGACAATCATGATCTGTGGATTGCCGCCAACGACAGCAACCGCATGATCGAGGCCAATGATGGCGGCGCCAACGTGAGCGTGAACGGCGGCACCAGCTGGACCCGGCAGGATTTTTCCACCGCGCAAATCTACCGGCTGGCGATGAGCCACCACAATCCGCCCTATGCCTGCGGCGGCCAGCAGGACAACACCACCATCTGCGTGCCGGTGCGCGGCCACCGCAATCAGAATGTGATCGGCGGCGCGTACGGCATCGCGGTCGGCGGCGGCGAGAGCGGATATGTGGCCAATGATCCGCGCAATCCCGATATCTTCTATGCCGGCAGCTATGGCGGGCTGTTGTCGCGCTATGACCACAAGACGGGCCAGAGCC
>DAITMD010000338.1:0-2610 GCA_036835345.1 Sandarakinorhabdus sp.
GCCAGCCATGAAGGCATTATCGCGGTGGAGCATATCGCCGGCGGCCATCCGCACGCGATGGACGTGGCCCGCATCCCCGGCTGCACCTATGCCCGGCCGCAAGTGGCCAGCATCGGCCTGACCGAGGCCAAGGCGAAGGCGGCGGGCCATCAGGTGCGCGTTGGCAAATTCCCGTTCATCGGCAACGGCAAGGCCATCGCGCTCGGCGAGGCGGAGGGCTTTGTGAAGACCGTGTTCGATGCCGCCACAGGCCAGTTGCTGGGCGCGCACATGGTGGGCGCGGAAGTGACCGAGCTGATCCAGGGCTATGCCATCGCCATGGGGCTGGAAACCACCGAAGCGGAGCTGATGCACACCATCTTCCCGCATCCGACGCTGAGCGAGATGATGCACGAAAGCGTGCTGGATGCCTTTGGCCGGGCGATCCATTTCTGATGCTTGTGCTGGCCGCCCTGTTGTTGGCGGCTGAAGGCACAGCGGCGATGATGCCGCCGGGCTGGAGTGTGCTGTGCCCGCGCACCGGCCCAGCCGGTGAGGCAGTGGTGTGTGCCAGTCGCGATCCACCGCCATCTCCCTATCGCGCGCCAATCGCGCAGCCGCGCATGTTCGGGGAGCGCGGCACGGCCAGTGTATCGGCCGAACGCAATCGCCTGCTCGGGCCGGATGCCGGCTTTACCGGCACCTGTTCCGGTATCGGTCCCAGCGGGCCATTTGGTTGCGGTTTCAAGCAGTTCAAGGACAATGTGAACCAGGCTGCCGGCAGCCGCGATCCGCGTGGGCGGCTCTATGAACGGCCAGAATGAGCGCGGCGGCGGCTTGGGTGCGGCGCTCTGCCACGCCCTAACATGAAATTATTGCAATGTTTGTGGTTGTAACCCGGACGGCTGTAATCCTATATTTCGGATAACGGATGGCCCCGGCAACTGCCCTTGCCGATGGTCATTCCGCGGCGGGCGCGTCTGGCACTTCCCCCTGTTTGTGCCCGGCGCGCCCGTTTCGTCTCGGACCAGTCAGACCGCGCCCATCGCGGCGGCGCGGACGCAGTGTCCGCACCCCGGCATAGGCAATTTGCGACCAAGGGTGAATCAATCAGTCCGAATCGAGTTGCGCCGCCTGCCTCATCGCTTATCACAGCCTCGGGACGGCCGGCCAGTCGCGGGCGGCCGATCAGGGTGCAAGAGGCAATTCCATGTTTACCGTAGAAATGCTGCATACAGCGCTGCAAACTTGGTGCGACAACGTCGTGGCGACCGGCAAGGTGCATGCCGAGGGCGGGGACGCGCGGGCGTTTTCCGAACAGGTGGTCAGGGACCACTATGACTATGACAAGGGAAAGGTGCTGTTCAAGCCGACCCTGGCTTACGGCCTTGATACATTCCGCCCGACAAAAAAGGGCGCGCTGGCCTATTTCGTTGGCGGGGATGCGGATTTCCCGGCCGACAAGGGGTTCAAGTTGAAGCCCTGGGTGAAGGTCTGGTACAGCAAGGTCGATTATATCCTGCACGGTGATCTGGCCATCACGCAATGCAATGTGCACTTCATCGGCGCGGATGACAGCCATATCTTTGTCAACAAGAGCTTTGTTTTCAAACACTGCGATGATGGCAAGGTGCGGATTGTGCTGCACCAGTCGTCGCTGCCGCACCAACCCTGATCGGCAGATGTAGGTTGGCATGTGGGAACTGGCCAGTTGGCCGGCGGCCGGCGCTCATGCCACACCCCGGCATGGCTGGCCTGCAAAACTGACCTGTTGTTCGGGAGCGCCCCCGCCGCTATCAGTCGGGGATGAACGATGCTGTTTTTGGTCTCAATCCCTCTGGTCTGCCGCGCAAGCCGGACTGGATTCGCGTAAAGGCGCCGACCAGCCGCGCCTATGCCGAAACCCGCGCGCTGATGCGCAGCCTGAAACTCAACACCGTATGTGAGGAGGCGGCCTGCCCCAATATCGGCGAATGCTGGAGCCAGAAGCACGCCACGGTGATGATCCTGGGTGATACCTGCACCCGCGCCTGCGCCTTCTGCAACGTCAAGACCGGGATGCCGAACGCGGTGGACGCCGCCGAGCCGGGCCATGTCGCGGAAGCGGCGGCCACGCTGGGGCTGGAGCATATCGTTATCACCTCGGTTGACCGGGATGACCTGCCCGATGGCGGCGCCAGCCAGTTCGTGAAGGTGATCGAGGAGCTGCGCCGGCAGACGCCTGCCACCACCATCGAAATCCTCACCCCCGATTTCCGCAACAAGATGGACCGGGCGGTGCAGATGATCGTGGAGGCCGGGCCGGATGTGTACAACCACAATCTGGAAACCGTGCCGCGCCTGTATCCCACCATCCGGCCGGGTGCGCGCTATTGTCATTCGCTGCGGCTGCTGGACAAGGTGAAGGGCCTGTCGCCCACCATCTTCACCAAGTCGGGCCTGATGGTGGGGCTCGGCGAAACCGGCCAGGAACTGCACCAGGTGTTTGACGACATGCGTTCGGCGGGTGTCGATTTCCTCACCGTGGGCCAGTATCTGCAGCCGACCCCGCGCCACGCGAAAGTGATGGAGTTCGTACCGCCCGCCACCTTCAATGCTTATGCCGCCGTGGCGCGATCCAAGGGCTTCCTG
>DAITMD010000339.1:0-2604 GCA_036835345.1 Sandarakinorhabdus sp.
CCAAGCTGCACGGCGCAGCGCAGCAGCAGTGTTTCAAGGCAGGCGCGCACCGCATCGGCGGTGGCGATGGGCTGGGCAAAGCGCTGCTCGGCCGCGATGTCTGCAACCGGCAGGCGCGGATCGAGCGGCTGCGGCACCGCTTCGGTCAGCGCATCGAGCGCGGCCAGAAGTTCAGCGCCAAAGCGCGACGCAAGCGCAGCGCGCGGCAGAGCCGCCACTTCGCCCACCCGCTTCAGCCCGGCACGGCGCAGCGCGGTCTGCACCGGCTCTGCCTCGCTCAGCGCCGCCAGCGGCAGATCGGCGATGCGGCTGCCGCCGAACCGCGCCAGCGCCATCGCGGCAGCCGGCGTGGCGGCGATGGCGTGGCCGGCGCTGAAGCCCAGCCGCGCCAGCCGGGCCGCCACGTCCGCCACCAGGCCAGCCTCCCCGCCCAGCAGGTGCGCGCAGCCGGTGATATCGATCAGCACCCCGTGCGGCGGCGCAGCGGCGACCATCGGCGACCAGCGGGTGGCACCATCGGCCAGCCAGTCCAGAACGGCCGCATCGGCGGCGGGATCGTGCGGGGCCACGCGCACATGCGGCAGCACGGCACGCGCATCCGCCAGGGCCGTGCCGGGGTGCAGGCCATTGGCCGCGGCGGCCGTGCAGGCGGCGCGGATCACCTGCCGGCCCCGCTCGTTGGCAACCAGCACCAGCGGTTCAGGCGGCGCGGCTTTGTGCTGCCGGGCGATGCGCTCGGCTGCCAGCCACGGCAGGCTGACGGCCAAAATCCGGCGCGCGCCCAAAGGCAGCGCCGATGGGGATTGCGGCTTTGGTATCGGCAGGCAGGAAACGGCGGCGGTCACGATCCCACTCCAGTTCAAGGGCCATATCGGCAGGGCCGCCGCGCTGGCGTTCCAGCGTGAGCGCCAGGCGCGGCGGGCCGGGGGCATTTGCGGCCAGGCGGCGGGAAGCTGCCGCCACCGCGCGCCAGCGGGTGAGCGCCGCCGATGGCCGGGGCGGCCCGGCGCGCAGCAGCAGCGTGAACACGCCCGAAGCCGCCGCCGCCAGTTGCAGCCGGCGCGTGACGGTGAGGTCCACCGCTGCCGCGTTGCCCGCCTCGATCACCACGCCGGCCAGCGCGGCGCAGCGCTGCGCCTCCGCCGCCGCCCGCAGCATCGGCACCGCGCCGGCTGCGTTGACCAGCCACAGCCGCGCCGGATCGCCGCCCAGTTCGGCAATGCCGGCGCCATAGATGCGGCCCTCATCCCCTCGGGCGTCGGCCAGCCACAGGATCGGCCCGGCGCGCGGGGCCGCCAGCGCCAGCATCAGCGCCAGCGCCGTGCCCGCCGGCCCGTAAATCTCGTGGACCCCCGCCAGCGCAAGGCCCCCGCCCAGCGCCGCGTCCACGCGGCCGCCATCCAGCCCCAGCCGGCCGGCACGAGCCGGAACGGGAGCTGAAACGGGAGCCGGCACAGGCGGCAACAGGCGGACAACAGACGGCAACAGCGCGACTCACTCGGGGCTAATGTTCCTTGTTTGTTCACGTTGCCGCCAGCTGCGCCCCAGAGTCAAGCCGGCCCGCCTGTCGCAGCGCTACACCGCCCGCGCCGCAGCCTCGCGCACCAGCACCAGCCGATCCTGCCCGAAATACATGTCGTCGCCGCCAACATAATAGGTCGGCGAACCAAAGCCGCCGCGCGCGATCAGTTCATCGGTGTTCGCCCGCAGCAGCGCCTTCATCTCCGGCGCATCGGACTGTTCCAGCGCCGCTGCATCCAGCCCGCCCGCCGCTGCCGCCTCGGCCAGCACATCGGCCTGGCTGATGTCGCGATCCTCGCCCCAGTAAAGCTGAAAGATGCGCCGGGCCACCGGTTCGCACACGCCGGCGGCATCGGCGACCAGGCACAGGCGCATGGCCCGCGCGCTGTTCACCGGGAACACCGACGGCGTCCATTTGATCGCAAGGCCCGAACGGCGGATCCAGTCGTGCAGATCCTTGGTGAAATAGCGCGCCTTGGGCACCACCGGTTTGGTGCGCATTTCATACACGCTGGGGTTCACCGTGTTGAACACGCCGCCGACCAGAAACGGCCGCCAGACGATGCCAAAGCCGTCTTGCGCCGCGGCCTGCACCAGCGCTTCAAAGCCCAGATAGGTCCATGGGGACGAGCAATCGAAGAAATATTCCACCTGCGCGCGCATGACCCTCTCCCCAAGCAGTGCTTTGCCGTTACTGTGGGCCGATGATACACCGTTTCAAACCGGCCTTTTTGCTGGCATCGCTGGCGGCCCTGCTGATCGCGGCCGCGCCCACCACCACTGCGCCGCCGCCGCGCGAACAGCGGCTGGCGCAGGCCGCTGCGCTGGTGGACGCCGGCCAGCCTGCCGATGCGCTGGCGCTGCTCGATGGGCTGATCGCCGAATCCGATCTGCCGGCCGACAGGGGCCAGGTGGAAGGCTTGCGCAGCTTTGCGCTGGCCCGGCTGGGCAAGTTTCCCGAAGCCCGCACCGCCATCGAATTTGCCGTGGATGCCGCGATGAGCCCATCGGTGCTGCTGCTGCGGCAGTTGTTCGTGCTGCGCGCGCTCACCGGTGATGTGCCGGGCGCCGGGCAGACGCTGC
>DAITMD010000340.1:0-2593 GCA_036835345.1 Sandarakinorhabdus sp.
GCGCGCGGCAAAGGCTTCGCGCACGGCAAAGCGCTGCTGAAAATCCTGTCCGGCGGCAAGGCCATTGGCCGCCGCGATCCGTCCGCTCCAGCGCAGGGTGACCGTGCCGCCGGCCGGCAGCGCCCGCCGGCAGCGCGCCGCGATGACATGGGCCCTGGCGCGCGGTTCCTCGCCGGTGCGCCAGCCCGCCTGTTCCAGGAAATAGCGCAGCGGCCAGGCATCGCCACCGCCCTTGATGATGGCATCGCGGGTGGCATCGGGCAGCACGTCCAGCGGCACGGCTTCGCCCACACCGCCGATCAGGCAGGCGGCGCCGCTGGCCATGGTTTCAGGTGTGGGCGCAGCTTCGGCGGCGATCAGGAAAATCTGGTCTTCGGCGACCGCGCCATAATCCGGCGCGATGGCGCGGACGCTGGGGCCGGGCGTGGCAAAGCGGAACGGGCCATCGGCGGGAAGGGCGCGGCCATCCAGATCCTTGAGGCCAGCGGCAAGGCGGATTTCGCAGGCCCTGCCGCCGGGCAAGGGTGCCGGCAGATCGATGGCATAACGCTGCGGATCCAGCCATTTGCCGTCGCCGCCGGCCGCGCAGGCGCTGCTGATCGGGGCCGGCGCATCGCTGCCCAGCGCCAGCATCGGCGTGGCAAAGCGCACGACGATCTGGCGCGGGCCGGCGACGGTGCCGGTTGGCGACACCTCGGCCACGGCGGGGCGGGACTGGCCGATCAGCGGTGCGCCGAACACCGCGATCCCGGCCACGGCAAGGGCCAGCACGGCGCGGGGCGACAGAGTCGGCATGGGGGCAGCTTGCCGGCTAAGGCCCGGGGCAACAAGGGCAGGGCGCTGCCTTTTTCCTGTCATGGGCGGCGGTTATGCGATTATCATGCGCGCGCTGATCCTCCTTGTTCCGCTGCTGATGGCGGCGGCTCCGCCGAAAGCCAAGATGCCGCTGCCACCGCCTGCTCCCGCGCTGATCATTGCCCACCGCGGCGCCAGCGCCGATCGGCCGGAACACACGCTGGCCGCCTATGAGCGCGCCATCGAACAGGGCGCGGATTTCATCGAACCCGATCTGGTGCCAACCAAAGACCATCAACTGGTGGCGCGGCACGAGAATGAGATTTCCGGCACTACCGATGTGGCGGCGCGGCCGGAATTTGCCGACCGCAAGACCACGAAGACCATCGATGGCGAGGCCGTGACCGGCTGGTTTACCGAGGATTTCACGCTGGCCGAGCTGAAGACGCTGAAAGCCCGCGAGCGGCTGCCGCAGCTGCGCCCGGGCAATGCCGCCTATGATGGCCAGTTCGCCATCCCAACCCTGGCCGAGGTCATCGCGCTGGCCAAGGCGGCGACGGCGCGCACCGGGCGGACCATCGGCATCTATCCGGAAACCAAGCACCCCAGCTATTTCCGCGCGCTCGGTCTGCCGATCGAGCCGGTGCTGCTGTCCGAACTGGCGCGCGCCGGCTGGGCCACGGCCGACGCGCCGGTGTTCATCCAGAGTTTCGAGGTGGACAATCTGAAGGCGTTGAAAGGCCAGACCGCCGTGCGGCTGATTCAGCTTATGGCGCCGGCCGGCCGCTCAGCAGACGGGCATGATTATGCTGCGCTGGCCACCGCTGACGGGCTGAAACAGGTGGCGCGCTATGCCGCTGGCATCGGCCCGGAAAAGACCATGGTGATCCCGCGCGGGGCCGACGGCCGGCTGGGCACGCCCACCGCGCTGGTGGCCAGCGCCCATGCAGCCGGACTGGAGGTGCATCCGTGGACGTTCCGGCCGGAAAATTATTTCCTGCCGGCCGATCTGAAGGCCGGCGATGATCCGCGCGGGCGCGGCGATGTGGAGGCGGAAATCCGCGCCTATCTGTCTGCCGGCATCGACGGGCTGTTCAGCGATTCAACCGCAGCGGCGGTGCGGGCGCTCAGCCCGCCGGATCCGCCGGCAGCTGGGGCCAATCCAGCACGAAATTGATATGCGCGGCGGCGATGGGCTTGTCGCGTGATCCTTGCCATGCTTGTGCATGCACATTCACAACGCGGCGGCCCAGCTTGGTGATGCTGGCCGATGCCCTGGTTTCGGTGCTGGCGCCTTCGCGCATGAAATCCACGGTCACCGTGACTGGCCGCACGCGTGGCAGCGCCTCGCCTTCCGGCTGCGCGGCAATCACGGTGAGCAGGCCGGCCAGTTCCAGCAGGCCGGAAATCGCGCCGCCGTGCAGCCGGCCCGGCGATCCAATCAGCGTTTCATCGAACGGCATCAGCAGCTGCAATTCGCCGCCGACCTGTTCGAACGACAGATCGAGCAGCGCCGCATAGGGCAGCATGTCGAGCCGGCCGGACGCCTGCCGGAGCAGCGCGGACAGGGCGGGATTGGTCATTGCCAGCCCCCTGCCAGTTTGGAGGCGGCAAACATGAAGGTGCCGGCGACATGCGCGATGGGATCGGCCGGATCGCCATCATGCGCCAGCCCGCGCACGAAGGCGATCTGCCGGGTCATGCGGTAACATTCGCCGCGCGCCGTCACGCTGGCGCCGTCTTTCGGGCTGCGGACATAATCGGTGCGCAGATCCAGCGTGGCGTGCGGTTCAAAGGC
>DAITMD010000341.1:0-2578 GCA_036835345.1 Sandarakinorhabdus sp.
CATCCACGCCATCCGGCACATCGGCGGCGGGCAGGTTGGGCAAAACTGATAGCTCGGCCTCCAGTTGGACATCGCGATCCTTTGACATGGACTCATAGATGCCAATGTCCGCTTTCAGACTGCCAACAATGGCCTTCAACGCATCTACGCGCGCGATGTCTCCCGCAGCCATCGCTGCACCGATCTCTTTGGATGCAGCATTGCGGCGAGCAAGCATTTCTTGTGCCATCGTCTCAGCGTCACGCCGCGCAGCATCCAATGCAAGGAGCTTCGTCACAAGATCCGTCACGCCGCGCCGTGCCAGTGCGGCAGCAAAAGCGTCCGGATCGGCGCGCAGGGCTTTCAGATCATGCATGTGGCTGCCTTTGCCCTGCCCGTCCGCGCCGTGCAAGCGCCCCCTTCCCCCGCTGCGGCAGCCTGCCTATGGTGCGGCGGTGATCATCTCGTGCCCGAACTGCAACGCGAAATATCAGGTGGCGGTGGGCGTGGTGATGCGCCGGCCGAAAATGAAATGCGCCGATTGCAGCCACCGCTGGGTTCCCACCGACGAGATTGACGAGGATGAAGCGGTTGCCGCCGTGCAGGAAGAGGTGCGCGCCGCGCGCAACCCGCCGCCGCCCGAACCGCAGCCGGAACCCGAACCGGAACTGGCCGAGCCGGAACCGGAGAGCGAACCGGAACCGCGCGGCGTGCCGGTCTTGAAATGGCTGGTCGCCGTCGCGCTGGGCGCGGCGTTCACCACCGCCTCCATCGGGCTGTGGGTGGGCCGCATCGATCCCGAACAGCTGCCCCAAGAACTGCCAATGCTGGCCGGTGTGCTGGATCAGGTGTCGCCGGCCCGCCCGGCGCTGGATGTGGCGGTGGTGGGCCGGGTGACGCGCCTGCCCGGCGGCGACGCCCTGCTGGAAGTCACCGGCACGATCAGCAATCCCGGCACCGCCACGCTGCCGGTGCCGCCATTGGCCGCGCGCCTGCTGATCAATGGCAAGCGCAGCCGCGACTGGATCATCCCGCCGCCCGCGCCCAGCGCGGCCCCCGGCGCCAGCCTTGCCTTCGCCAGCAGCCTGACCGACGTGCCGGACGGCGCGGTGACCGTGCAGATACGCTTCGGACGCTGAGCGTCAGATCGCCCGCTTGGGCGCAGCGAACACGCGGCGGATTTCCGGCTCGAAGCTCTCCAGCGGGTCCACGTCAAAGCCCGGATCAAAGGCCGGCGCGTCCCAGCGGTCGACGATTTTTTCGGCCATGTCGAACCACGGCTGGCCGCGATACTGCTCGCGCGCCTCCGGGTCCTTGCCCAGATGCTCGTAATAATATCGGCCCTGGAAATCCTGATGGTGGACGATGGCGTGATAGATATCGTCCGACACATAGGGTTTCAGCATTTCCCCGGCGATGGCGCCGTGGTTGGGGATGCTGAACAATTTGCCGATGTCGTGGCACAGGGCGGCCACCACTTCCTCGTCATTGGCCCCGTCGCGCCGCGCCAGCGTGGCGGTCATCAGGCTGTGGACCAGCTGGTTGGCACCAAAGCCCACCTCGATGGCCTCCAGACGCTTCAGCGAATCGATGATCTGCTCGGCAGCGGCCGATTGCTGGTGCTTCACATGCTCGGCGGCAATGTGCATCCAGTCGCCCTTCGTGCCTTCCAGCATGGTGGTGAACATTGTTCTGCTCCCGGTTCAGGCCGCTTTCCCGGCCCAGACGTCACGATAATGCTTGCGCAGCGCCACTTTGTCGATCTTGGCCGAACCCAGCTTGGGCAGCTGCTCGGCCGACACCCACATTTTGGCCGGCACCTTGTAGGCCGCCATGGTGCCCTTGAGGAAATCGGTCAGCGCATCCGGGTCCATCGGCTCGCCCGGCTTGGCATAGACGACCGCGCCGACAATCTCGCCCAGCCGCTCGTCGGGCAGGCCGAACACGCTGGCTTCGGCCACCGCCGGGTGGGCATAGATGGCGCTTTCCACTTCCTGGCAGCTGATATTCTCGCCGCCGCGGATGATGATGTCTTTCTTGCGATCGACGATGAACAGATAGCCTTCTTCGTCCATGATGCCCAGATCGCCGGACCGGAACCAGCCATCGCCCACAAAGGCGGCGGCGGTGGCTTCGGGCTTGTTCCAGTAACCCCGGCAGTTGGCGACCGAGCGGATGCACACTTCGCCCACCGTGTTCGGCGGCAGCGCCTCGCCCACCGGGCCATCACCATCGGCAATGCGCAGTTCCACCAGCGGCGCGGCGGCGCGGCCGGTGGAGGCCGGCTTGTTGCGATAATTCTCGCGGATGTTGCCGGCGCCCACGCCGTTGGTCTCCGTGAGGCCATAGCCCTGCACCGGATGCTTGCCTTCGAACTCCTTGGCCAGCCGATCGACATGCTCGGGCGGGCGCGGCGCGCCGCCGCTGGCGATGTCCACCAGGCTGGACAGATCATATTTGTGGCGGTCCGGATGCTGCATCAGCTCAAGCGACATGGTGGGCACACCCACGAAATAGGTGCAGCGCTCCTTCTCGATCAGTTTGAGCGCCTCGCCGGCATCCCATTTGTGCATGATGATCATCTTGCGGCCGATGGCGA
>DAITMD010000342.1:0-2564 GCA_036835345.1 Sandarakinorhabdus sp.
GCACCATTTTCTGAACCCAATGCAACTTATGGCAGCGCCCAGTCGATCGGCGGCTGCTCCTGCTGTTCCAGCCAGGCATTGGTGCGGCTGAAGTGACGGCAGCCGAAAAAGCCGGCGTGGGCTGACAGCGGCGAAGGGTGCGGGGCTTTCAGCACGAGATGGTGCCGGCCATCCACAAAGCTCGCCTTCTTCTGGGCATGGCTGCCCCACAGCAGGAAGGCGCACGGCTGCGGCCGGTTGGCGACATGCCGGATCACGGCATCGGTGAAGCGTTCCCAGCCGCGGCCCTGGTGGCTGGCGGCCTGGCCCTGCTCAACGGTCAGGCTGCTGTTGAGCAGCAGCACGCCCTGCCGTGCCCAATGTTCCAGACAGCCGTGCCGGGCAGGCGCGATGCCCAGATCGCTGTGCAGTTCCTTGTAGATGTTGGTGAGGCTGGGCGGCACCCGTACGCCGGGGCGCACACTGAAGGCCAGACCATGGGCCTGACCGGGGCCGTGATAGGGATCCTGCCCCAGGATCACCACGCGCACCTTATCCAGCGGGGTCAGGTCCAGCGCGCGAAACCACTCGCTACCCTTGGGGAAGATCGCCTTGCCGGCGGATTTTTCGGCCAGCAGGAACGCCTTGAGTGCGGCCATGTAGGGCGCGGCGAATTCGTCCTGCAGCGCTTCGCGCCAGCTTTCGTGCAGTTTTATCGCGTCAGCCATGTCGGCAGATGGCGGGGCCGGCCCGCCACCGTCAAGCCTGCCGCCCGATGCCCATGCGCACCAGCAGATTGTCGCGGTCCATCAGCTTATGCTTGATGATCCCGATGATGTGCAGCGCCAGCAGGGCCAGCATCGCCCAGCCCAGCAGTTCGTGCACTTGGTTGAACTGTTGCGCCAATGGCTTGCCGATGCCGGCCTTGGGCACCTCTGCCACGAAGAAATACCGCAGCGCCCGATCATTGCGTTCTGCCATCAGCCAGCCCGACAGCGGCAGTGCCAGCATGGCGATGTAGAAGGCCCAGTGCGCGGCCTTGGCCAGCAGCCGTTCGCCGCCGGTGAAATAGGCGGGCAGCGGCGGCGGCGGATTGGCCAGCCGCCAGCCCAGCCGCACCAGCGTGAGCGCGATGAGGGTGAGGCCGAAGCTGACGTGCAGGCCCATCACCAGGGCGCGCTGCCCGCCTTCGCGCGGCACGAAATCATGCAGGAAGCCGCCGGCGAGATTGCCGATGATCAGCACCGCCATCAGCCAGTGCAGGGTGATGGCAACGCTGCTGTAACGGCTCATCATGGTCTCCGATCGGCTGTGCACGGCCTACGCTTGCGCGCGTGGTTTTCCCACGCCTGAAGGGGAATTGCTGGGGATCAGAAATTCACCCGCGCGCCCACCCAGACGGTGCGCGGCAGGGCGCGTTCCACCACGCCGGTGCCCGCAAGCGCCGCCTGCACTTCGGTGTCGAACAGATTTTCCACCCGGCCTTCGATGGCGATGCCCTTGATCACCGGCAGCAGCAGCAGCGCATCAACCATGGTGGCGGCATTCAGGCTGCGGCTGTTCTGATCATCCTCGAACTGGCTGGCGATATGGCGCAGCGTGGCCGACGCGGTGAGGAACCGGCTGGTATAATCCAGCGTGCCCGAAAACTGGTCGCGCGGTGTCTGGGCCGGGCGCAGGCCGGCAAGCGGCGCTGCGGCTCCGCTGGCCCTGATCACCGGATCGACATGGCTCCAGCTTGCCCGCAGCCCGGCCGCGCCGAACCGGGCGCTGGCATCCACTTCCCAGCCCCAGACCTGCAGCGCATCCAGATTCTGCCGCTGGCGGTAGAAACCGGCCGCCCCAACAAAGCCGACGCCGGGGAAATTGCCGGGGCCCTGCGCCACCGTCACGTTGGCGATGCTGTTGTCCATGCGGTTCCAGAAACCGGTGACGCCGATCTCCACCCCGGCGGCCGGTTTCAGGGTGAAGCCGGCATCGACACCGGTGATGCGTTCGGGATCCAGCAGCGCGTTTGCAGCCGTGGCATCCGGGCCAACGCGGAACGGGCGATACAGCTCGTTCAGGGTGGGCAGCCGCCAGCCGCGATAGGCGGCGGTGCGCAGGGTCAGCCAGTCGCTGGCCTTCAGCGCCAGACCGGCACGGCCGGTGATTTCATGGCCCGAACGATCGGCAAAGCGCAATGTGGTGAAGGGCGCGGCCGTGGCGATGGTGGTTTCCAGCAGGCGGCCATCCCTGATCGTCCACCAATCGATGCGGCCCGACAGCGTGGCGGTGAGTGCGCCGGCTTCGATGCTGCCATCGGCAAACATGCCGGTGGTGCCGGTGCTGCCGCCGGCCTCGCGCTGCCGCGTGGGGCTGCCGGCCACATAGGTGAACAGCTCACCCGTCTGGCCGGTCAATTGGCGTGTGTCGGCGCCCAGCCTGAGCGTGATGCCGGCCCCCACCGGCGGCGCGAGTTCCAGCCGGCCGCCCCAGCCGGTGGCCGGCGTGGCAAACTGCGCCAGGCTTTGGGTGGCAGTTGTCCGCGCGGCGTTCACCGCGGCAAAATCGGAGGTGAAGTTGCGGTTCTGCACATAGGCCAG
>DAITMD010000343.1:0-2564 GCA_036835345.1 Sandarakinorhabdus sp.
TTCATCCGCGATCTGAAGCTGGACCGCGAGAAGGTGAACGTGAACGGCGGCGCGATTGCCCTGGGCCATCCCATCGGCGCCACCGGATCGATGTTGATCGGCACGGTGCTGGATGAACTGGAGCGCCGCGATCTGAAGCGCGGTCTGGTGACGATGTGCGCGGCCGGCGGCATGGCCCCGGCGATCATCATCGAACGGGTATAAGCGCCGGCCCGTGTACGGCCTGCTCAGCGGCCTGACCGTGGTGGAGGCGGCGGCGTTCGTCGCCGGCCCCACCGGCGGCCTGTATCTGGCGCAGATGGGGGCGGATGTGATCCGCATCGATGCCATCGGCGGCGGCCCGGATTACCGGCGCTGGCCGCTGACGGGTGCGGGCGACAGCCTGTATTGGGAAGGGCTGAACAAGGGCAAACGATCGGTCCAGATCGATCTGTCGCGGCCAGAGGGCCGCGAACTGGCGGCGGCTCTGGCCAGCGCGCCGGGAGAGAACAAGGGCCTGTTCCTGACCAATTTTCCGGTGGACGGCTTTCTGTCCCACGCGGCGCTGGCGGCGCGGCGCAGCGATATCATCACCGCGCGCATCATGGGCTGGGCCGATGGCAAGCCGGCGCTGGATTATACGGTGAACGCCGCCGTGGGCGTGCCCGACATGACCGGGCCGGTGGACGCATCGCGCCCGGTCAATGCCGTGCTGCCGGCGTGGGATCTGCTTGGCGGGGCGTGGGCGGCCTTTGCGATGGTGAGCGCGCTGCACCGCAGGCGGGCCACGGGCGAGGGTGCAGAGATTCGCGTGCCGTTATCAGACCTAGCCGCCACATCGCTGTCGCATCTGGGCTTTGCGGCCGAGGCGCTGCTGACGGGGGATCGCGGCCGGCTGGGCAATGATCTTTATGGCGCGTTCGGGCGGGATTTCGTTACCGCCGATGGCAGGCGCGTGTATCTGGTGGCGATCACGCCCCGGCAGTGGCGCGGCCTGGTGCAGGCGCTGGAACTGGGCGGGGCGGTGGCGGCGGTGGAAGCCGGCACGGGCGCAGATTTCGCCGCCGACGAAGGCGCGCGCTTCACGCACCGGGCGGCGCTGTTTCCGCTGTTCGAAGCGGCGATGGCCAAGCTGAGCCTTGCCGATCTTGGCCCGAAGCTGGACGGCGCCGGCGTGACCTGGGGGCCGTATCAGACGCTGGCTGAGGCCGTGCAGCACGATCCGCGCCTGTTCACCGCCAATCCGCAGTTTCAGACCATCGCACATCCCAGCGGCCTGACCTATCCGGCGGCCGGCCCGGCGGCCACACTGGCCGGCGAAGCGCGCCGGCCGGTTGCGGCCGCACCAAGGCTGGGCGCGGATACGGATGCGGTGCTGGCCGAGCATCTGGGGCTGGACAGCGGCGCGATTGGCCGGCTTCATGATGCCGGGATCGTGGCCTGAGGACCGAACATGGATGCTGAAACCTTCCGGCTGCTGAAAGACCAGCTGGCGCGCTATGTGAGCGAGCGGCTGATCCCGGCCGAGGATGCAGTGGAGGAGGCGGACGATATCCCCGCCGACATCGTGGCCGAGTTCAAGGCGATGGGCCTGTTCGGCCTGTCCATCCCGGAAGCGCACGGCGGGCTGGGGCTGACGATGGCGGAAGAATCGGCGCTGGTGCGGGTGCTCTGCCGCGCCAGCATCACCTTCCGCAGCCTGATCGGCACCACGGTGGGCATCGGCAGCCAGGGCATCATGATCGACGGCACGGCGGCGCAGCAGGCCGAGTGGCTGCCGAAATTCGCCACTGGCGAGGCGATTGCCAGCTTCGCGCTCACCGAACCGGGCGCGGGATCGGATGCGGCCAGCTTGCGCTGCGCTGCGGTGCGCGATGGCGATCATTACCGCATCACCGGCACCAAGCGTTACATCACCAACGCCCCGCGCGCGACCGTATTCACCCTGATGGCGCGCACCGAACCCGACGTGAAGGGCGCTGCCGGCATCAGTGCCTTCATCGTGCCCGCGGATCTGCCCGGCATCACGCTGGGCCGGCCGGATCGCAAGATGGGCCAGCGCGGCGCCAAGACCTGCGACGTGATCCTGGACGATGTGCTGGTGCCGGCCGCCAATATCATCGGCGGCATGCCGGGGCAGGGCTTCCGCACCGCCATGAAGGTGCTGGACCGCGGGCGCATCCATATCGCCGCCGTGGCGCTGGGCATGGCCGACCGGCTGCGCGCCATGAGCCTGAGCTATGCCCGCGAGCGCGAGCAGTTCGGCAGCCGCATCGGCGATTTCCAGCTGGTGCAGGGCCTGCTGGCCGAGATCGAGGTGGACCGGCTGACGACCGAGGCGCTGCTGGAGCGCACGGCGGCACGTTTTGATGCCGGATTGGCGACGCCGCTGGAATGTTCGGCGCTGAAACTCCATGCCAGCGAGGCGCACCCGAACCCCGCCACCGGCCTGCCGCCGGCGGTGACCGGCAGCACGGTCAACCGGCTCTGCGGCTCGGGGATGGATGCCGTCGGCGGCGCCGCCCGCGCGATCCGCGCCGGCGAGGCCGGGCTGATGCTGGCCGGCGGGGTCGAGAGCATGTCGC
>DAITMD010000344.1:0-2554 GCA_036835345.1 Sandarakinorhabdus sp.
ATCCATGGCAATGCGGGCCGTGCCGATGTTGCTGGAATACATGAAGATTTCCGGCACGGTCAGCCAACGGTTCTTGGCGTGATCGTCGCGGATGCGGAATCCCGCCAGTTCGATCGGGCGGGTGGCATCATATTGCTTCTGCAGATTGGTCAGCACGCCGGTTTCCAGCGCGGTGGCAATGGTGAACGCCTTGAAGGTGGAACCCAGTTCATAACCGCCCAGCGTCACCCGGTTGAAGCGGCTGCCATCGTCGTTCTCGGTGGTGTATCTGGTGCCATCCGCCCGCTGGCCCGGGGCGTTCGGATTGAAATCCGGCAGCGACACCATGGCGATGACCTCCCCGCTGTTCACATCGAGCACGACGCCCGCGGCCCCCTTGGCATTCTGATCCGCAATCAGCGCCGCCAGTTCGTTCTGCACCGCCTGCTGCACGCGCACGTCCAGCGACAGCACCAGCGGAGCGGCGCGCTTGACGGGATCGGCCAGTGTTTCGTTGAAGGCCTTTTCCACCCCGATCAGGCCGCGGCCCTGATCGTTGGTGTAGCCCAGCGCCTGCGCGGCCAGCGTGATGTTGGGATAGAGCCGCTCCGCCTCGCGTGACAGTTCGATGGCCGGTTCGCCCAGTTCGTTCACCCGCCGCGCCTGTCCGGGCAGCACCCGGCGTGCCAGATAGCGAAAGCTCTTGCTGCTGGTCAGATCGGCCAGAATGTCATCGCGGCTGCGTTCCGGCAGGATTTCGGCCAGCTTGGTGGCCAGCAGCTCGGGATCCGATGTCAAGCGGCGCGGCATCACCGTGATGGCATAGGCTTCGAAGGTGCGCGCCAGTTCAACGCCATTGCGGTCCAGTATGTCGCCGCGCGGCGGTGCGGCAGAGATCATCTGCGCTTCGCCGGCCGGCTGGCCTTCGATCACCGCCAGATCGATCAGCCGCACCAGGATCAGCAGCGACAGCAGCGGGAACAGCATGATCAGGAAGGCCAGACGCTGCCGGGCCTGCGCCCGCGCCGTGACCCGTTCCCCGGCCAGAGTGACGCCGCCAGCCTCGCCAATCAGCGGCGCGGCCAGGGGCATGTCGGGGCCGGGGATGCTGGCCATCAGCTGTGGTCATCCTGCGGCTCAGCCGGATCGGCCGCGATGTCGGCAGCCGGAAGATCGGCGTCATCCACCACCGCCGCCGGCGCATCTTCGTAACTGGTGCGCACCAGACGCGCGCCGCCCACCGGTGCAGCCGGCGCGGCCGGCGCCTGGGCGGCTGGCGGGCCCGGTTCAACCAGCGCAAAGCGCACCGACGGCGGCGCTTCTGGGCGCTTGGCAAAGGCGGCAAGCTGCACCGGCGATTGCAAGATCTGCCCGCCCTGCGGTGCCGAAAGCTGGAACACTGCGTCGTTCCAGCGCTGCAGTTCTGGCAGGCCGGCCCGTGTCCGCAGTTCCGCTTCCAGTTCGCGGATGCGCACCTTGTTTTCCACCAGCGCGATGTTCAGCCGGGTCACGGCGCGGCGTTCGGCGGCAGCCCGGGTGGTCACCACCTGGGCCCCGGCCACCACAACGGTGGTGCAGGCCATCCACAGGATTGCCGAAAGATACTGCCTCATGCGCGGCCTCCTTCAGAAGCGCCCTGAAATGCGCCCCAGGCCGGGGCGGCGGTGCGAACGGCGCTGCGCAGCGTGGCGCTGCGGGCGCGCGGGTTGCGGGCAATTTCGGCGGCAGAGGCGCGCACCGCCTTGGCCGGTTTTTGAAAGCTTGGCGCGCGCGAAGGGGCGGCCTGCGGCATGTGGCGCGAACCGGCAGGGTCGCTGCCCGAACGTTCGCGCAGGAAGGCCTTCACGCGGCGGTCTTCGGCACTGTGGAAGCTGACCACCGCCAGCCGGCCACCGGGTTTCAGCAATTGTTCCGCCGCCGAAAGCCCGGCATCCAGTTGGCCCAGTTCGTCGTTCACATGGATCCGCAGGGCCTGAAAGCTGCGGGTGGCCGGATCCTTGCCGGGTTCGCCCCGAAGCCTGCTGGGCCCCAGAACGCGGCGGATCAGGGCAGCCAGTTCGCCGGTGCGGGTGAGCGGCCGGTCCGCCACGATGGCGCGGGCGATGCGGCGCGATCCGCGTTCATCGCCCAGATGATAGAGCACGTCGGCGATTTCGGCTTCGCTGGCGCTGTTGACGAAGTCGGCGGCGCTCGGCCCTTCCTGGCTCATCCGCATGTCCAGCGGGCCATCGGCCTGAAAGGAAAAGCCGCGCTGCGCTTCGTCGATCTGCATCGAGGATACGCCGATGTCGAAGGCAATGGCATCAACGGCGCTGACACCCTGTTCCGCCAGCGCCGCCACCATATCGGCAAAGGCGCGGCGGATCAGCGTGGTGCCGGCAGCACCGGCCAGTTCGGCGTTCAGGGCATGGGCGGCCGGATCGCGATCGAAACCATAGGCATGGGCAAGGCCATGGCCAAGCGCGGCGCGCAGATAGCCGCCGGCACCCAGCGTGGCATCGACATAGACATCACCCGCCCCAAGCGCGAGCGCCGCCATCACTTCGTCCAGCAGCACCGGCGTGTGCGGCGCATG
>DAITMD010000345.1:0-2553 GCA_036835345.1 Sandarakinorhabdus sp.
GCAAGGTGCTGGACGACCGTGAAACCCGCGTTGCCGGCGATCTGGACCGGGCCGAGGCGGCCAAGGGCAGCGCCGACGGCATCCGCGTGGCCCACGAAGCGGCGATGAAGGCGGCCCGCGATGCGGCGCAGGCCGAAGTGGGGGCGGCCCGTGATGCCGCAGCAAAGGCGGCAGAGGTGCGGCTGAAGGATCTGGCGGCCCGGCTGGATGCCGATGCCGATGCTGCCGCTGCCCGGCTGGAGGCCGCCCGCACCGCAGCCCGCACCGCGCTGGCCGGCACCGTGGCCGATCTTACCAGCGAAGCCGTGACCCGGCTGGTTGGCATCGAAGTCGCGCCGGCCGACGTTGCCGCCGCCCTTGAGCGCCGCTGAGGATCTGATGATGGCTGAGGACACCACTGCAGCAACGCTGGCCGAAGGCGGCGAGGCGCATGGCGAAGCCCTGCTGATGGGCCAGGGCGCGGAATTCTGGGTGTACCTCAGCGTTGCGATCTTCGCCGTGCTGGCCGTGGTGATCGGCAAGCTGCCCTCGCGCATTGCCGCCGCGCTGGATGCCCGCATCGCCGCCGTCAAGACCCAGCTGGACGAAGCCGCCGCCCTGCGCGCCGAAGCCGAAGCCCTGCTGGCCGATGCCGAGGCCAAGACCGCCGCTGCCGAAGCGGAAGCCGCCGCCATCCGCGCCCGCGCCCAGACCGAAGCCGCCGCGCTGGTCGCCGCCAGCGAAGCTGCCGCCAGCGAGGCCATCACGCGGCGCACCGCTGCCGCCGAAGCCCGCATCGCTGCCGCCGAACGCGCCGCCACGGCCGAACTGAAGGCCGATGTCGCGCGGCAGGTGACGGCGGCGGCGGCCGCCATCATCACGGCGCGCAGCGACAAGGAGATGCTGGCGCGGCTGACCGACGATGCCATCGCCGGGCTGGACCGCAAGCTGCACTGATATATTGAATATCAAGCGCCTGCCTGATAGGCACAGCGCTGTGATGCATCCGCTCATCCTTGACCGACGATTCTGACACGGCGCGCAAGCTGCGCCGTGCCCGTTCGCGTCTTCTCTTTCAGCGGATAACCCCCGAAAATGTTCAGCCTTCTTCCTCTGGTGCAGGATCATCTGCCCGCCATTGATGCGCTTCTGGATCACAGATTCGGGCCGGCGCGCCGCAACCGCACCGCCTATCGGCTGCGCGACGGTGCCGCCGCCCTGCCGGAATTCAGCCTTGTCGCCATGGCCGGCGATACGCTGATCGGCAGCCTGCAATGCTGGCCGATCCGCCTGCGCAGCGTGGCGGGTGATGTGACGCCGATGATCCTGCTCGGCCCGGTGGCGGTGGCGGCAGCGGTGGAAGGGCGGGGCGTCGGTTCCGCCCTGATGCGCGCCAGCCTGGCTGCGCTGGACGCCGCGACCAGCCCGCCAGTGCTGCTGATCGGCGATGCGCCCTTTTATGGTCGCTTCGGCTTTTCGGCAGCGGCCACGCGGCAATGGACCTTGCCCGGCCCGGTGGATCACGACCGGCTGCTGCTGCGCGGGCCGACCACCGGCCTGCCGCGCATCGCCTGGGTGGAACCTGCCGCGTCACAAACGCCCGGCGGCACCGGGGCGCACCCCGCTAAGGTTGCCTGACTGCCGGCAATGCCGCAATTGAGCGGCGTGACCGCCGACTCGCAAACCCGTTTCGCCGCGCTGCTGGCCCTTTCCCGGGCCGGCAAGCGGCTGCCGGTGGACCAATGGCATCCCACCCACTGCGGCCATAGCGCCATGCGGATCGCCGCCGATGGCACCTGGTTCCACGAAGGCACGCCCATCGGCCGCGAGGAACTGGTGCAGCTGTTTTCCACCATCCTGCGCCGCGAGGCGGATGGCAGCCATGTGCTGGTGACGCCGGTGGAAAAGCTGACCATCGATGTGGAGGATGCGCCGTTCATCGCCGTGGATGCGGACAGCGAAGGCGAAGGCCCGGGGCGGCGCATCGCCTTTCGCCTGAACACCGATGATGTGGTGATCGCCGGGCCAGACCATGCGCTGAATGTGCGGATTGCCGATGATGGCACGCCGCGCCCCTATCTGCATGTGCGCGGGCAGCTGATGGCGCTGGTCAATCGCGCGACCTTTTACCGGCTGGCCGATCTGGCACTGGCCGAAGGTGCGGAGCCGCCCGGCCTGTGGAGCGGCGGCGCCTTCTTTCCGTTCGGGCAGGCCTGATGCCGCTGGACCGCGTCCGCAGCCTGCTGGAGCGCCCGTTCACGCCGCAGCCGCACGGCGATTGGGATCTGATGCACGAAATGCCGCCACCGGCCGCGCTCACCCCGGCAGCGGTGCTGCTGGCAATTTCCGAAGAAGCCGCGCCGCAACTTCTGTTCACGCGGCGGTCGGCGCATCTGAAGCGCCATGCCGGGCAGGTGGCGTTTCCGGGCGGCAAGCAGGATGGCGGCGATGATGGCCCGATCAGCACCGCCCTGCGTGAAGCGCACGAGGAAGTGGCGCTGCCGCGCAGCGCCGTTGAGGTGCTGGGCACGCTGGATCCCTATCGCACCGGCACCGGCTTTCTGGTCACGCCGG
>DAITMD010000346.1:0-241 GCA_036835345.1 Sandarakinorhabdus sp.
CGCAGCGCGGCATCGATATCGTCGGGGCGGCGCTGGGGCGTCAGGTCGGCGATCATTTTCTAGCAACCGGTAAAGTGTGTCGAATGCCTAAGTCGCCGATAATCTCTTCTCCAAGCTCTTGCGCTTTAGCCAATATTTCTCTGAGTTGGGTTAAAGCAGCAAGATTATCTGCAGTTTCTTCTGGCAAATGATGGGGACCATCTGGTCGGGTGCTATCGATCGCAGCTCTACAGTAGGCATA
>DAITMD010000346.1:251-1735 GCA_036835345.1 Sandarakinorhabdus sp.
CATAAAAATTTGCAATCTTTAGAACCTCCTGAGGTTCTAGCTTGCCAATATTTTCTCCCAGACTTTCAAATATGTGAAAGTAGTTTGAACGAACATCGATGACAGGATTAGAAATTATACCGAGCGCATTGTCAGAGACCATTTTATCTACAGCATCTAGGTATCCGCGGTGATTTAAAAGTCGTAGAATCGCATCAATCTCGCACCCAATCGCTACACGAATTGATGCAACATTACTCCGTTCCGTTCTCCAACTCTGAAATGCTTGAAGTCCGCCTCCCAAGAGTGCGCCCAAAATTGCTGCTACAATTTCGCTCATTTTGCGCTCTTCCTTAAAGCCACGCGCACCACGTCATTCAGCGCCGCGCCTTCGCCCAGTTCCGCCAGCGCATCCGAAACTGTGCGGCTGGCGTCCATGGGCTTGAAGCCCAGTGCGGCGAGCGCCGCCATCGCGTCCTCCAGCAATCGGCCCCCGGTCTGCACCGGCAGCGGCGCGCCGGCGGCCACGGCGATGCCGCCCAATTTGCCCTTCAGTTCATTGGCGATGCGCGCTGCCAGCTTTGGCCCGACGCCGTTGGCACGGGCCAGCGATGCGGCATCGCCGGCCGCCACGGCGTGTGCCACCTGATCGGGGCTGAGCACCGACAGGATGTTGAGCGCCACCCGCCCGCCAACGCCCTGCACAGTGGTGAGTGCGCGGAAGGCGGCCAGTTCGGTTTCGGATGGGCAGCCGAACAGGGTGATGGCATCTTCGCGCACCTGCGTTTCGATGTGCATCACCACGGCCTGCCCCACCGCCAGGTTGGCAAGCGTGCGGGTGGAGGCCTGCACCAGATAGCCGACACCGTTCACGTCCAGCACCAGCGCGTCGGCCGACACGCTGTCCACCAAGCCTTTCAGGCGGGCGATCATGTCAGGCCCAGCCGGGCGCTGGCGCCAAGATGGGCGTGCGCGATGGCAACGGCGAGCGCATCGGCCGCATCCGCCCCCACCACCTTCACGCCCGGCAAAAGCCGCTCCACCATCGCCTGCACCTGTGCCTTGTCGGCGCTGCCCGTGCCGACCAGCGCCTTCTTCACCAGCCTTGTGGCATATTCCGCCACCGGCAGGCCAGCGCGGGCCGCGCACAGCAGCACCACCCCGCGCGCCTGCCCCAGTTTCAGCGTAGACTGCGGATTGCTGTTGACGAACACCTCCTCCACCGCCGCTTCGGTCACGCCATGCCCACTGATCACCGCCATCAGGCCGTCATGCAGCGCCGCCAGCCGATCCGGCAGCGGCGAACTGGCCGGCGTTTTCACCGTGCCGTGGGCGATGTGGCTGAGGCGGTTGCCGTCGGCTGCAATCACGCCCCACCCCGTCGCCGCCAGCCCGGGATCGAGGCCGAGGATCACTCTCACGGTGTGACGTTACCCAGCGTCACGAACGTCTCGCTGCGCAGCTTCCAGCCGCCGGGCGTTGGCACCCACACCGCCAGATATTCG
>DAITMD010000346.1:1745-2540 GCA_036835345.1 Sandarakinorhabdus sp.
GGGGGGGGGCGGGGGGTGGGGGCGTTGAGCAAGGCAGCCTCGTGGCGTTGATTGTGCGGCCCGCCTGCCCAGCGCGCTGGCAACCCGACGGCGCAATCCACGATCGCTTTCGCCACCATGTCGCCGTGCTCCAGCACTTGCATGTTCGTGAATCGTAGCACCGTATAGCCAAGACTGGTCAACCGCTTGTCGCGGCGGGCATCGCGGTCTGGATTGGTGTGGCTGGCGCCGTCCACCTCAACCACCAGCGCCAAGGCGGGGCACAGAAAATCAACGATGAAATGATCGATCACCGCCTGCCGGCGGAATTTCAGGCCAGCGAGCCGGCTCCCACAAACCATTGCCCACAGCCGACGTTCGGCGCGGGTCTGGTTGGTGCGCATGGATGTGGCGCGGTCTTTGAGTGACGTTGGTTCCTTTCTTTCCACGTCCCCACCCCCAGCCCCTCCCCTGAAGGGGAGGGGAGTCATTACAGTCCCGCCAGCACGTCTTCTGGCACGTCATAATTGCCCCAGACGGTCTGGATATCGTCATCGTCTTCCAGCGCGTCGATCAATTTCAAAAGCTGCGCCGCATCGTCCGCGCCCACGCTGACCATGGTGCCAGGCTTCCATGCCAACTTGGCCGAACCGGCCTCCCCAAGCACCGGCTCCAGCGCCCGCACCACTTCGTGCAGCGCCTCCACGCTGGTCCAGATCTCGTGGCCATCCTCGCTGGACTGCACGTCGCTGGCGCCGGCGTCCAGCGCGGCTTCGAACACGGCATCGGCGCTGCCGGCGCTGGCTGCATAGCTGA
>DAITMD010000347.1:0-2537 GCA_036835345.1 Sandarakinorhabdus sp.
TTTCCTTCAGCAGCGCATTTTCCAGCCGCTGGGCATGGTCGATACCGGCTTTCACGTGCGCGACGGTCAGGGCCACCGCCTCGCCGCCTGCTATCAGCCGGACAGGACGGGCAGCATCACCCTGCAGGACGATCCGGCCACCTCCTCCTATCTCACGCCGCCCGGCTTCATCTCAGGCGGCGGCGGGCTGGTCTCGACAGCGGCGGATTATCTGCAGTTTGCGCGGATGCTGCTGAATGGCGGCACGCTGGGTGGCCACCGCCTCATCAGCCGCAAGACGCTGGATCTCATGACCGCCAACCATCTGCCCGGCGGCAGCAGCATCGCAACCATGTCGAAATCGCTGTTCAGCGAAGCGGCCTATGACGGCGTCGGCTTCGGACTCGGCTTTGCCACCACCCTGAATGCCAGCCAGACCCTCATGCCCGGCAGCAACGGCGATTATTTCTGGGGCGGCGCCGCCAGCACCTTCTTCTGGGTGGACCCCGAAGAGGAACTGATCGGCATCTTCATGACCCAGCTCATCCCCTCCAGCACGTGGCCGGTGCGCAAGGAAATGCGCACCATGGTCTATGCCGCGCTCGACGATTGAAAAAAATCGGCCGGCCTGTCTGAATCCGCCAGTCTCGCGGCTCATGGCGATGAACCCGCCAATCAGGGCCGGTTCCTGCAACGCTGGAGACGCGTGATGCAATTTGCCCTCATCTATCATGAAACCGCGGCCGAAATGGCCCGCCGCGATACCGACAGCACCGCCTATTGGGGTGCGTGGAACGCCTATATGGGCGCCATGGGCGGGGCCGGCGTGATGCGCGGCGGCCAGGGGCTGATGCCGCCGCACACCGCCACCACGCTGCGCATCGCCGGCGGCGACTGGCAGGTGGAAGATGGCCCGTTCGCCGATACCAAGGAACTGCTGGGTGGTTTCGTGGTGATCGAGGTCGATGATCTCGATGCGGCGCTGGCCTGGGCGGCGCGGGCACCCTGCGCCGGGGCCGGCAGTGTGGAAGTCCGCCCGGTGCTGCCGCCGGCCGCAGCCTGAAGCGATGGTGCGCGCCGCCGCCGATGCTGCCGCAATGGCCGCAGAAACGGCGGCGCGCACCGCCTATGGCCGGCTGCTCGCCCTGTTGGCGCGCGACAGCCGCGACATTGCGGCGGCCGAAGATGCGCTGGCTGCGGCGTTGGCGCGCGCGCTGGCCCGCTGGCCGGTCGATGGCGTGCCGGCCAATCCCGATGCCTGGCTGCTCACCGTCGCTCGCCGCGAACTGGGCCATGGCCGCGCCCGCGCCGCCACCGCGCTGGCCGCCGCCCCGGCGCTGGCGCTGCTGGACGAGGAACGCGCCGATCTGCCTCCCGACCTGCCGGATGAACGGCTGAAACTGCTGTTCGTCTGCACCCATCCCGCCATCAACGCGCGGGTGCAGGCCCCCTTGATGCTGCAGGTCGTGCTTGGCCTTGATGCCGCCCGCATTGCCGCTGCCTTCCTGGTGTCGCCGGCGGCCATGGGCCAGGCGCTGGTGCGCGCCAAGGCGCGTATCCGCGATGCCGGCATCGCCTTTGCCGTGCCGCCGGCCGAAGACCGGGCCGCGCGCATGGCGGCGATCCGCACCGCCATCTATGCCGCTTATGGTGCCGGCTGGGACGTGGTCGATGCCGGCGACACGCCGCCCGATCTGGCCGCCGAAGCCCTGTTCCTTGCCCGGCTGCTCGTCACGCTGGCTCCGGACGACGCCGAAAATCTTGGCCTCAATGCGCTGATCCTGCTGTGCGAGGCCCGGCGGCCGGCGCGGCGCGATGCCACCGGTGCCTATGTACCGCTGCACCGGCAGGATGTGGCGCTGTGGCACCGCGATCATGTGCGCGAAGGCGAAGCCGCCCTGCGCGCCGCCGCCGGGCTGGCGCGGCCCGGCCGCTTCCAGATGGAAGCCGCCATCCAGTCCCTGCACAACCAGCAGCGCCTGACCGGGGCCGATCTGTCGGTGCCGCTGATCGGGCTGTATGATCGCCTGCTGGCCATCGCGCCCAGCATCGGGGCCGCGATTGCCCGCGCTGCCGCTCTTACGGTCAGCGGTAATGGCGCGGCAGCTCTGGCTGCACTCAATGCGATGGCCGAACGCTGCACCCAGCATCAACCGTGGTGGGCCGCGCGCGCCCATGCGCTGGCGGCGCTGGGCAGGGCCGATGCCTCGCGCGCCGCCGCCGGCCGCGCTGCCGGCCTCAGCAGCGACCCTGCGGTGCGCGACTTTCTGCTTGGCAACGATTTCAGCTGAAGCCCGGCGCGCGGCCGGCCCGCTCTTCGCCCTGTCCTATACGGCCAAAGCCTGTCAGTGTCGGCGCATGGCGACGATGACGGCAGGCGTGAACGGCTGGGAAGGCGGGCAGGCAATGACGGTCCGGCCAATCCCGCACCCCGCCAGAATCGGAAAAATTGGCAAAATAGCCGCCCTCCCCGGCCTTGGGGGCACCGAAGAAATACTCGCCCGGCTGACGCCTTGGCAGCGCCGGCCATCGCCGCCACAAAGGCGACACGACAAGGA
>DAITMD010000348.1:0-2533 GCA_036835345.1 Sandarakinorhabdus sp.
CCCTGTTCCGCTCGACCCGGTTTGGCGACGATCAGGATCGGGCGCTGCAGAAATCGAACGGCAGCTGGACCTATTTCGCCGGCGACGTTGCCTACCACTGGGACAAGCTGGCGCGCGGCCATGATGCGCTGGTCAACATCTTCGGCGCCGACCACGCCGGCTATGTCAAACGCATGACGGCGGCGGTGAAGGCGCTTTCGGATGGCCGGGTGCCGCTGGACATCAAGATCGTCAATCTGGTGAAGCTGCTGCGCGCCGGGGAGCCGGTGAAAATGTCGAAACGCGCCGGCAATTTCGTGACGCTGGGCGAAGTGGTGGAGGAGGTCGGCAAGGACGTGGTGCGCTTTGTCATGCTGACCAAACGGCCCGAATCGATGATGGATTTCGATTTCGCCAAGGTAGTGGAACAGAGCCGCGACAATCCGGTGTTTTACGTGCAATATGCCCATGCCCGCATCGCCTCGCTGGGCCGCAAGGCGGCAGAGGCCGCGATCGTGCTGCCAGAGCCTGATCTTGCGCTGCTGGACGCCGGCGAACTGGCGGTGATCAGACTGGCGGCCAGCTTCCCGCGCCTGATCGAACAGGCCGCCGATGCCCGCGAACCGCACCGCATCGCCTTCTATCTGGGCGATCTGGCCGCCGCCTTCCACAGCCAGTGGAACGCCGGCAACGATGATCCGGCCCGGCGCTTCGTGCTGCCCGACCAGCCCGATCTTACCGCCGCGCGGCTGGCCATGGCGCGCGCCGTGGGCCAGGTGATCCGCACCGGGCTGGCGGTGATCGGCGTGGCCGCAGCCGAGGAACTGCACTGATGGCCGATAAGGACGCCCCGTGGCTGGCGGAAGCCGCGCCGCTGCAGCCCGAACGGCAGCGCAGCAAGCGCCCCTGGCTCAACATCGCCATTGGCGTGCTGGCGATATCTGCCGTCATCGCCGTCGCGCTGCTGATGCTGCTGGGCCGCAAGGATAGTGGGTCCAGCGAAGGCTATATGGAAGCCGCGCAGGCCCCGCTGATCGAAGCCGATCCCGGCCCGTTCAAGGTGGCCCCCGCCGATCGCCAGGGCATGGAGGTGCCGGGCGACGGCGAAGTGATCCATGAAGCCGTGCGCGGGCAGGATATCGAAGCCCGGATCGACATGAACGCCCTGCCCGAAGCGCCGATCGGCCGCCCGCGCGACCTGCTGCCGCCAGCGGCCGGCACGCCGCCAGTGGCCAGCCCTGGCCAATCGGTGCCGGTTCAGGTGGTGCCCGCCGGCCCGCCGCCAGCCCCAAAGCCGGCGGCGCAGCCCACCCCCAAAGCTGCGCCAAAACTGCTGCCGCCCCCCGCGGCGACACGCCCGCCACCGGCGGTCACCGCTGCGCCAGCGGCGGCAAGCACTGCGCCACCAAAGGCCAGCGGCACCGTGCAGATCGGGGCCTTTTCCAGCGAGGCCAAGGCACAGGAAGAATGGAGCCGGGTTGCCGGCAAGGGCGGCCTGTCGGCAAAGCGGATCGAGAAGATCACGAACAGCAGCGGCAAGACCCTGTGGCGCGTGCGCGGCTCTGCCGCCGATATCGGCACCGCCTGCAAGGCCATATTGGCCGCCAATGGCGCCTGCGAAGCGGTGAAACCATGACCCAGCCGATCTTCGTCGGCATGGCCGGCCTGGCCCTGACAGACGCGGAGCGCGCGCTGTTTCGCGATGCCGATCCCGCCGGCTATATCCTGTTCAAAAGAAACGTCGAATCACCCGATCAGGTGCGCGCACTCACCGCCGCGCTGCGCGATCTGGCCGGGCGTGACGTGCCGATCCTGATCGATCAGGAAGGCGGGCGGGTGGCGCGCCTGCGCCCGCCGCACTGGCCGGAATTTCCCAATGCCGAAATTTTTGGCCAACTCTATGAAAAAGCGCCCATAACAGCCATCGAAGCCTGCCGCCTGAACGCGCTGGCCCTGGCCGCGATGCTGCGCCACCTGGGCATCAATGTCGATTGCCTGCCGCTGCTGGACGTGCGCGACGTGGACGGCCACGACATCATCGGTGATCGCAGCTTCGGGGCCGAACCGATGCTGGTCTCGGCGCTGGGCAGGGCCGTGCTGGATGGTTTTCAGGCGGGCGGAATCTGCGGCGTTATCAAGCATATACCGGGTCATGGCCGGGCGCGGGCCGATAGCCATCTGGAACTGCCCGTAGTCACCGCCAGCCGCAATGAACTGGAACGCGATTTCGAACCCTTCCGGCGCCTTGCCGGCGCGCCGATGGCGATGACGGCGCACATCACCTATACCGCGCTCGATCCGGATCGCTGCGCCACCCTGTCCCCGCAGGTGATTGATTTCATTCGCCATGATCTGGGTTTTGGCGGCCTGTTGATGTCGGATGATCTGGGCATGCACGCGCTGGGCAATCCGCAGTCCGGCGGCCACCCGCCGGGCAGCAACGCGCTGCAGGATTTCGGCGCACGCACGCTGGCCAGCCTTGCCGCCGGCTGCGATATCGCGCTGCATTGTTCCGGCGATTTCAGCGAGATGCGCGCCATCACCGAAGCCGCGC
>DAITMD010000349.1:0-2510 GCA_036835345.1 Sandarakinorhabdus sp.
GTTCATGCCGGCGAACACGCCAGCCAGGATCAGCTCAGCCGCCACCAGCTGCCCGATCGACAATTGTTCCTGGATGACCAGCCACCCACCAAGTGCCAGCAGGCCGGCGCTGGCAGCCGCATAAAGGAAATAGAAGGCGATGGTCTGCGGGAACTGATAGCGGAAATGATTGGCGTGCGCCTGAACATAATTCGCCGTGACCTGTTCGGCGCGGTTGAGCGCGTAATCGATATGCCGGGAGGATTTGTAGAAGCCGTTGGACGCGCCGACTGTTTCAAGAAAATGCGCGGCATTGTATTTTTCGTGGCTGAGAATGATCGACGTGCGCATCGCGCCCTTCGACCAGATGGCCCAGACCGCATAGAGCAGTACGATCAGCACCAGGTTGAAGGCCAGGAAAAAGGGGTGATAGAAACTGGTGACGATGAAGCCGACGATCATCGCCAGAAAGATCGTGAACCCGCCGATCAGCAGCGACGGCACCGCCTTTTGCATGTTGACCAGTTCGAAATAGCGATTGAACAGATCGATACGGCGATCATCCTGAAAAAAGGGATCGGCCGCGTTGATCGCCCGCATCGTCACATCGGCCACCAGCCGCGCCATGAAGCGGCGGCGGTACAGTTCCATCAGGTGAACGCGCAGCACCGACAGCAGGCCGGAAATGATCAGCAGCCCAAACAGCAGGAACGACAGGGTGAACAGTGGCACCGGCAGGGCCGTGTTGGCGATGCTGTTGATCAGCAGCTGCACGGAAATCGGCACCGCCAGGCCGAGCAGGGCGATGCCCACGCCATAGACCAGCGCCAGCCAGAAATAGTTTTTCTCCGGCCAGAGTATATCCTTCAACCAGCGGTAGACCAGCCGGTTCAAATCCATCTGCACAAGATCGGTCGCGGCCATGCGTCTCCTGTCGCCAAACCGGCGGACTTTTTCGCCATGTAGGGTGTGTGCAGGCCCTTTGCCAAGAGCGCCGCAGAAAAAACATTACACAACTGTAATAGCCATTTTTCTCACACCAGCCCAGGGGCCGCCGGCCGGGTGGCCGGGAGGCGGCGGGCGATGGCGGCGGGCGACAGACCATGGAGCCGGGCGAACAGCCCGGCGGCGCGAGCCGAACAGGGTGCCAGCATCGCTGCCGGCCTTTGCCGGTCAATGAAGTGCGCGCAGGCTTTCGGCCAGCCGCCCGGCGATCTCGTCAATCTGGTCGGCACTGATGATCAGCGGCGGTGACAGGGCAATGATGTCGCCGGTCACCCGGATCAGCAGCCCCGAATCGAACATGGCCCGAAAAATGGCCTGGCCGCGCGCGCCGGGCTGGCCGGGCAAGGGTGCCAGTTCGATACCGGCAACCAGCCCGAAATTGCGGATATCGATCACGTGCGGCAGGCCCATCAGGCTGTGCATCGCCTGTTCCCACTGCGGTTCCAGCGCGCGGGCACGGGCGAACAGATCGTCGTCGGCATAGACTTCCAGCGCCGCCAGCGCGGCGGCGCAGGCCAGGGGATGCGCACTGTAGGTATAGCCATGGAACAGCTCGATGCCCGGCACATCGCCCGGCGCGTTCACGATCGTGTCGTGCACATGGCGCGCGGCGGCCACTGCGCCCATCGGCACGGCGGCGTTGGTCAGGCCCTTGGCCAGACACATCAGATCAGGCGTGACTCCAAACCGCTGCGCTGCCGTCGCCGCCCCCAGCCGGCCGAACCCGGAAATCACCTCGTCAAAGATCAGCAGGATGCCATGGCTCGCCGTGATGGCGCGCAGCCGTTCCAGATAGCCCAGCGGCGGCACCAGCACGCCGGTGGAGCCGGCCAGCGGTTCCACGATCACCGCCGCGATCGTATCGGCCCCGTGCAGGGCGATCAGCGCCTCCAGCCGATCGGCAAGCTCGGCGCCATGCGCCGGCTGACCCCGGCTGAAGGCGTTGCGCGCCAGATCATGCGTGTGCGGCAGATGATCGGTGCCGGGCAGGCCGGGGCCGAAGGCGCGCCGGTTCGGCATGATGCCGCCCACCGAAATGCCGCCAAAGCCCACCCCATGATAGCCGCGCTCGCGCCCGATCAACCGGGTGCGCTGCCCCTCGCCCCTGGCCCGCCAATACGCCAGCGCGATCTTCAGCGCGGTATCCACCGATTCAGAGCCGCTGCCCGTGAAGAAGATTTGGGTAAGCCCGTCCGGCAAGATCGCCGACAGCCGCGCCGCCAGCTGAAAGCCCAGCGGGTGGCCCAGCTGAAACGCCGGCGCGAAGTCCATCTGCGCCGCCTGTGCCTGAATGGCGCGCACGATCGCCTCGCGGCCATGGCCGGCATTCACGCACCACAGGCCGGCGGTGCCATCCAGCACCTGCCGGCCATCGGCGGCGGTATAATGCATGTCTTTGGCGGCAATCAGCTGGCGCGGGTTGGCCTTGAAATAGCGATTGTCGGTGAACGGCATCCACCAGTTCGACAGATCGTTGGGAACAGCGCTTGCCATCGCCGGAGCCGCGCTCAGGCCTTGCCCAGCAG
>DAITMD010000350.1:0-2510 GCA_036835345.1 Sandarakinorhabdus sp.
AAACAGATAGCGGCTGCCCTCCGGCACATGCGCCGCCCAGGCCAGCGCGGCGGCCTCGGCGCGGCGGCTCACCGGCACCAGCCGTTCCTTGCCGCCCTTGCCGGTGATCACCATGTGGCCGCGCCCGGCGCGCAGGCCGTGGCGCGGCAGGCTGACCAGTTCGGTGGCGCGCAGGCCCGACCCATAAAGCAGCTCGATCAGCGCAGAAAGGCGCAGCGTGGCCGGATCATCCGGCTGTGCGGCAAGCTTTTCGGCCAGCGCCGCGAACAGCCGCTCCACATCGCCCGTGCCAAGCACCTTGGGCAGCGGCCGGGCGCTTTGCGGCAGCGCCAGATCGCGGCCCGGATCGTCGCTGCGGTGGCCCTCTGCCATCAAAAAGGCCAGGAACTGCCGCACAGCGCTGGCCTTCCTCGCCGCGCTGGATCGCTTCAGGCCGGCCCAGTGCCGCGCCAGCTGCGCCAATGCCGCCGCATCCGCCGCCGCCAGCGCGCCGTGGAGCCAGTCGCTGGCCTGGCGCAGATCGCGACCATAGGCCAGCAGCGTGTTCTTCGCCGCGCCGCGTTCGCTGGCCATCGCATCCAGGAACAGCGCGATGGCTTCGCGATCGTTCACCTTGACCGTGTCACCGCTTCCGCTGCGATGCGCCGCGCGTCCACCGCCCGCCCGCTGGCCAGCATCGCCGCCACGATGGCCTGCACATGCGCCGGCGGCACATCGGCCCAGCCCCCTGCTGCCGCCGCCTGCAAGCCGGTTGCCGCCAGCAGCGCCACCTCGCCGGCTGCCCGGCGCTGCCCGGCAGCGCGGATGGCCACCGTCCAGCGGTTCGAAACCAGCGGGATCAGATCGCGCTTCAGCCCGGCCCAGCCGCTGTCCCCGGCCTGCCCCAGCCCCGACAGCGCCGCCAGCAGCAGGCCGGCGGCATGATCCGATGGCCTGGTGCGGTTCTGCCAATCCTTGAAGGCCGCTGGCGTGACGGCCACGCCGCCGGCACCCGCCGCCAGCAGCGCCCAGGCGCGGGCGCGGGCGGTTTCATCCCCCTGCTGCGCCGCCGGCCACCACGCCAGCGCGCGGCGCGGCTGCCCCATCGCCAGCAGCGCCGCAATGATATCGGGCGCCGCCGATGCCAGCGCCGGATCGGGCTTCAGAGCATAGGCCGCCGTGGCGGTTTCCAGCAGCGCGCCATACGGGTCTTCGCCGGCCGCCACATCGGCGCGAATCGCTGCCAGCGCCTGCGCCCGTGCCGCTGCGCCGCCGGCCGTGAAGGCATCGCGCAGCCGCGCCGCCCGGCTATCGTCGCCATAGCCGCCGCCGGCATCCACGGGTGACAGTGCCGCAACGCCGCTGGCCAGTTCCACCGCCGAAATACTGCCCAGCGCCGCCGCCGGCCGCAGCAGCGCCAGCCGCGTCGCGGCGGGCAGGCCGGCATTGCGCACGGCCCAGCCGGCATGGGCCGGGCCCAGCAGCGCCAGCCTTTCAGGCGGCACCTGCACCCCGGCCGCCGACGCGACGCCGTAACGGAACAGGGTCAACCCCTCCACCTCTTCCCAACTGATGCCCTCGGCGCGGCCCGCCCCGCCGGCCAGCACCGCCACCCGGCTGGCCAGCCGCACATCAAAGGCCGAAACCCGCTTTGGCTGGCTGCGCAGCGCATCGATCAGGCTGGCGGCGCTGATGTCGTCACCCTCCATGCCGGCGCACATGGCAAAGGCCAGATCCCACAGCGCCGATGGCGCCAGCGCGCGGCCGGTGGCGGCAATCGGGCACAGCCCGGCCAGATCGGCCGCCGCCAGCGATACCGGCGCGGCAATGCGATAGGTGGCCGGCGTAAAGCGTTCCAGCGGCAGCGCATCGATCAGCCGGCGCGCGCCTTCGGCTTCGCCCAGCCGCAGCAGCAGCCCGGCACGCGCCGCCGCCCAATCGCCATCGTTCAGGCCGGGCGGGCCGGGCACCCGCGCCAGCAGCGCCGACCGCAACGTGATCATCGCCCAGCGTGACGCAATCGGCGACGTGATCCGCCCGGCCAGCGCCGCCAGCAACCGGCCGTCGCTGCCGGCAAAGGCCGCTGCGTCAATCCCGCCCGGGGCCGGGTTGAACAGCCCGATGGGCGCACCGGCCGGCAGCAGGCGGCGGCCGGCGAACGGATCGGGCGCGACAGGCGGCGGCGGCGCTGCGGGCAACAGGCCGGGCAATCGCGGCGGCGCATCCGGGGCTGGCGTGTCCGGCGCCGGATCAGGCGCGGTGCCGGGCAGGATCGGGGCGGGCGCAGGCGCGGGCGCAGGCGTTTCGAAACCGGGCGGCAGCAGCGATTTTGGCGCGTCCTGGGCTGCAATCGGCACGGGCAGAATCAACGCCGCCAGCAAGAGGCCCCGCACTGCCACCGCGCGGTCACGGCGCGGCAGCCGCGGGTCACCACCGGCCACCCGCCGGTCACGCCTGTTCGCACTGCTTGCCCGCTTCATGACGGCGTGTATAGCGATGGCCGGGATGAACGGCGACACGAAAATCCCCGG
>DAITMD010000351.1:0-2503 GCA_036835345.1 Sandarakinorhabdus sp.
GACAGGAATTCGCCGTGATAGCCGATCAGCCCGCGCGACGGGGCGGAGAAGGTGAGCCTTGTCTTGCCGCCGCCGCTGGGCCGCATGTCGGTCATCTCGGCCTTGCGCTGGGCCATCTTTTCCACAACCGTGCCCGAATATTGCTCGTCCACATCAATGACGACGGTTTCATAGGGTTCGGTGCGCTTGCCGTTCTCGTCGGTACCGAAGATCACGCGCGGGCGGCTGATCGACAGTTCAAAGCCTTCTCGGCGCATGGTTTCAATCAGCACGCCCAGCTGCAGTTCGCCGCGCCCGGCCACTTCGAACGCATCCTTCGACGGCAGTTCGGTGACGCGAATGGCCACATTGCCTTCGGCTTCGCGGGCCAGCCGATCAGCGATCATGCGGCTGGTCACCTTGCTGCCATCCTTGCCGGCATAGGGGCTGTCGTTCACGCTGAACGTCATCGACAATGTGGGCGGATCAATGGGCTGGGCCGCCAGCGCTTCCGTCACGCTCTGTTCGGCGATGGTATCGGCCACGGTGGCCTTGGTCAGGCCGGCCAGCGCGATGATATCGCCGGCAATCGCTTCCTCCACCGGGGTGCGCTCCAGGCCGCGGAAAGCGAAGATCTTGGACGCGCGGCCCACTTCGGCCACCGTGCCATCGGGATTGAGCGCGTGGATCGGACTGTTGACCTTGAGCGTGCCCGACATCACCCGGCCGGTCAGGATGCGGCCCAGGAAATTGTCGCGGTCCAGCAGCGAGACCAGCATGCGGAACGGCGCGGCCGGATCGCCGGCCGGCGTCGGCACATGCTTGACGATGGTTTCGAACAGCGGCGACAGATCGCCTGACCGCACGCTGTCGTCCATGCCGGCATAGCCGCCGCGCCCGGAGGCGAACAGAGTGGGGAAATCCAGTTGCTCGTCATTGGCTTCCAGCGTGACGAACAGATCGAACACCTCGTCCAGCACTTCGGCGGCGCGGGCATCGGGGCGGTCGATCTTGTTGACGACCACGATCGGCCGCAGGCCCAGCGCCAGCGCCTTCGATGTCACGAACTTGGTCTGCGGCATCGGGCCTTCGGCGGCATCGACCAGCAGGATCACACCATCCACCATCGACAGGATGCGCTCCACCTCGCCGCCGAAATCGGCGTGGCCGGGCGTGTCGACGATGTTGATGCGGTGGGGGGTTCCAGAGGAATCGGGCCATTCGATGCTGGTGCACTTGGCCAGGATGGTGATGCCGCGTTCCTTTTCCAGATCATTGGAATCCATGGCGCGCTCGGCAACGCGCTGGTTGTCGCGAAATGTGCCCGACTGGCGGAACAACTGGTCGACCAGCGTGGTCTTGCCATGATCGACGTGCGCGATGATCGCGATATTGTGGGTGGACATTATGGGTTCCGGGCGGTCTGGACGAAGGAAATTGGGGCGAATGAGGCGGTGCGGCAGCCGGGCGGAGCTGCCGGGACGGCTGCGCCATAGCCTTTTAGGCCCCTACCCGGCAAGCACGCAGCCGCGCCGAACCAATTCATGCCTGAACACAAGATTGACTTCATATGCCAACGCGGGCCAAACCGGGGCACAAGCATGAAGGTTGCGGGATCGTGGAAGAACAGTCAGGCCAGTCTGCCGCAGCGGCCCTGCCGGCGCTCAGCGTGGGTGCCCTGCTGGCCGAAGCGCGCGCTGCCAAGGGGCGCGACCTGCCGGAGATTGCTCGCGAAACCCGGGTGCCGCTGCGCCACCTGATGGCGATCGAAGCCGATGATCATGATGCGCTGCCGGCGCTGCCCTATGCGCTGGGGTTCGTGAAAGCCTTTGCCCGCGCGGTGAACCTGGATGCAGAGGCTGTTGGCGCGCGGTTCCGGGCGGAAACCCGGCTGTCACCGCACGTGCCCACCCCGCCCAGCCTGCAGCCGGTGGACGAGGAACGGCTGCCGTCACGCGGGCTTGCCTATGGGGCGCTGGCGGCGCTGGTGGTGGTGCTGGGCGGGCTGGGTCTTTATGGGGCCGGGGTCTTCGATCCGGCGCCGAAATCGGGAACGATCGCAGTCGCCAGTCCGCAGACTTCGGGCCAGGCGGCAACCACTGCCTCCGCGCCAGCCGCCGCGCCGGCCGGGCCTGCGCCAACCGCCATTCCCACGATCGGCCCCGTGCTGCTGACGGCGCGGGAAGATGTGTGGGTGAAGATCTATGATCGCAGCACCGGCAAGCGCGCCTTCATGGGCGTGCTGTTCGCCGGCAAAAGCTGGTCGGTGCCGGATGGCAGCAATCTGGCCATGCGCGCCGGCCGGGCCGGCGTGATCGACGTGCGGGTGGCCGGTGCGCTGCTGCCCCCGCTGGGCGATCGCAACCAGACCATCGACGGCGTGGTGCTGACGGCGCCGGCGCTGGCCGAACGCTTTGCCGGCATGGCACCGGTTCAGGAACAGGCAAGGCCGGTGCCGGCACAAGGCCAGCCGCCGGCCGCCCCTGCCGGTGCCGGAAGCGGAGCCTGATGTGCCCAGACTGAT
>DAITMD010000352.1:0-2494 GCA_036835345.1 Sandarakinorhabdus sp.
GCGGGCCGGGGACTGGGGCCTCAGGATCGAAGCCGGGCTGGCGTTCGGCACCGGGCAGCATGCCACCACCCTCGGCTGCCTGAAGGCGCTGGTACGGCTGGGGAAGGCCCGCCGTTTCCGCAAAATTGCCGATATCGGCACCGGCACCGGCGTGCTGGCGATGGCAGCCTTGCAGGCCCACCGCAGCGCGCGGGTGATTGCCAGCGATATCGATCCGGTTGCGATCAATGTGGCGCGGGAAAATCTGGCGCTGAACCATTTTGTCGCAGGTGCATGTGCAGGGCGCATGGCTCTGGCGGTTGCGCCGGGGCTTTCGGCCCCGGCGCTGCGTGGCCGCGCACCCTATGATCTGGTGCTGGCCAATATATTGGCACCGCCGCTGATTGCCCTGGCGCGCGATCTTTCCGCCGTGATCGCGCCCGGCGGCCATCTGGTGCTGGCCGGTCTGCTGGACCGGCAGCAGCGCGCCGTGGCCGGCGCCTATCGCCGGCACGGGATGGTCCCGGCCGGCGCGATAGATCGCAGAGCCGAATGGCCCTGTCTGGCATTGGTGAAAAAATTGACCCGTTAAAAACGGGTTACCGCCGTTCCCGCGCCTTACAGCGCGTGGAACAGACGGGCTTCGACCACGGCCGGCGTGAGCATCACGCGGCGGCGGCGCAGCGGCAGGCGGCGGACCGGGGCCAATTCTTCGGCAACCGGAATAGCGCGCACCTGGGGTTCAAATTCAGTCGTGACGACCTTCATTGGTACGCTCCTGTCTCTACAGCCGGGCCAATCCCGGCTGTCATGAACGTAAATACGACAGCAGCAGTCCTTTTTGCAGTGCAGCATTATTGATGACTGCCATGCTATTTATGCATAGATTACAATCAATCAAGACTCAGTTTGCGCGTCGGCCACTATCGCCAGCCAGCCCGCCTCGTCCACCACCGGCACGCCCAGCGCCTCGGCCTTCGCCAGTTTCGATCCCGCCCCCGGCCCGGCCACCAGCAGGCTGGTCTTGGCCGAAACGCTGCCCGACGTCTTGGCGCCCAGTGCTTCGGCCAGGGCTTCGGCCTCCTCGCGGGTGCAGGTTTCCAGCGCGCCCGTGAACACGATGGTCTTGCCCGACAGCCCGGTCTGCTGGGCCGCCGGCAGCGGCACCGGCGTCACCTCGGACAGCAGCGCCGCCAGCGTCTCCTGGTTGTGCGGTTCGGCAAAAAACGCGATCAGCGCCTGCGCCACCACGCCGCCAATGCCCGGCACCGCCGACAGCCGGTTCACCGCATCCTCGGCCAGTGCCGCCGCCTGCACCGCCTCGGCGCTGCCGAACGCCCGCGCCAGATCGCGTCCCGTCACCTCGCCAACATGGCGGATGCCCAGCGCGAACAGAAAGCGGTCCAGCCCCACGCTGCGCCGCTCGTCGATCGCCGACAGCAATTTGTCGACCGACTTCTCCTTGAAGCCGGGCAACGCCAGAAGTTCCGCACGGCGCTGGTGCAGCCGAAACAGGCTTGCCGGCCCTTCGATCAGGCCCTCAGCGGCGAACAGCTCCAGCCGCTCGCCGCCCAGCCCTTCGATATCAAAGGCGGTGCGGCCCACGAAGTGGCGCAGCCGCTCGTGGCGCTGGGCGGCGCAGGTCAGGCCGCCGGTACAGCGCCGGATCGCACCATCCTCCTCGCGCACCGCCATCGCACCGCACACCGGGCAGTGATCGGGAAACACGAAGGCCGGCCCGCGTGGCTGCCCAGAAGGCACCACCCCCAGCACCTGCGGGATCACATCGCCGGCGCGCTGCACCCGCACCCGGTCCCCGGCGCGCACGTCCAGCCGGGCAATCTCGTCCTCGTTGTGCAGCGTGGCGTTGGTCACCACCACGCCGCCCACCGTCACCGGCGCCAGCCGCGCCACTGGCGTGAGCGCGCCGGTGCGCCCCACCTGGATATCGATGGCAATCAGCGTGGTTTCAGCCTGTTCGGCTGCAAATTTGAACGCCGCCGCCCAGCGCGGCGCCCGCGCCACCTGCCCCAGCCGTTCCTGCCAGTCCAGCCGCTCCACCTTGATCACCGCGCCGTCGATATCGAACGGCAGATCGGCGCGGCGGCGTTCCAGATCGGCGGTGAAGGCGATGCAATCCTCGATGCCGGCATTGCCCAGCGCATAAGCGCCGGCATCAAAGCCCCAGCCGGCCAGCGCCGCTGTGACGTCGCTCTGCGTAGCACCCGGCACGTCGCTCATCTCCCCCCAGCCGTGCGTGATGAAGGCCAATGGCCGGCTGGCGCTGATGCTGGCGTCCAGCTGGCGCAGCGAACCGGCGGCGGCATTGCGCGGATTGGCGAAGATCTTCGCCCCGGCGGCAGCCTGCCGGGCATTGAGTTCGGCAAATCCGGCCTTGGTCATGTACACCTCGCCGCGCACCTCCGCCACGTCCGGCGCGCCGGGCGGCAGGCGATGCACGAGGCCGGTCACCGCCTTCAGATTGGCGGTCACCTCCTCCCCCACCGCGCCGTCG
>DAITMD010000353.1:0-2490 GCA_036835345.1 Sandarakinorhabdus sp.
GATATGCGTGCTCAGCCGCGTGGCCTCTTTTTCCGATGGGTCGCCGGGGCGGGAGACTGGCATCCGGCTCGCCTTGGCCGGCGCCGGGGTCGGCGCCGAGGCCTTGGGCGCCGGCGGCTTGGGGGCGGGGGCGCTGCTGCGGGCCGGGGCGAGCGCCATGTCAGGCCGGCAGCGCTGGCCGGGCGCGGGCCTTGATCGGGCTGTGGCCGCCATCCTTGCGATATTCTCGCGCCACCGCTGCCAGCAGATCATCGTCCCCCGGCGGCCGGCCGGCGCTGAGGCCGAGCAGGCGGGCGTGCAGCCCGATGTTGCGCAGCTGCCCGCCGGTCAGCGTGCAGCGCGCCGCCACTTCGCCCAGCTGCTGCGGGCTGACCGCGCTGCCGGCCAGCAGGCCCTGCAGGATCGCAGCCCTGAGCGCGGCATCGGGCGGGCGGAACGGCACCACCACGTCCATCCGGCGCGCGAACGCCGCATCAATCCGGTCGGCGGCGTTGGTGGTGACGATGATGATGCCGGCAAAATCTTCCAGCCGTTGCAGCAGGAAATTGGTTTCCAGATTGGCATAGCGATCATTGGCGTTGCCCACATCGGTGCGCCGCGCCATCAGCGCATCCCCTTCATCCAGCAGCAGAATTATGTCGCGGCTTTCGGCGGCGGCCAGCGCCCGGTCCAGCGCCTTTTCGGTTTCGCCGATATATTTGGATACCACCGCGGCCAGATCGATGCGCCACAGTTCGCGGCCCAGCCGGCGGGCCAGATGGCGCGCGGCCATCGTCTTGCCGGTGCCCGACGGCCCGCTGAACAAGGCCCGCACCCCCATGCCGCCGGGGCCGGCCCCGGCCTTTGCTGCAAGCGCTTCCCTGAGCGCGCAGCGGCGGGCCAGCGCATCGAGTTCGGCAGCGGCCTGCGCATCGAGTTCCGGCTTGTCGCCGCGTTCGGTCAGGCTGATCCGCACCGCCAGCCCCTCCAGCCTCGGGTCCGGCATGTCGGCGAGAGCAGCAGTGATATCAGCAGGTTCAGGCCAGTCACGGGCCTCTGCCTGCGCTGCCAGCCGGGCGGCAGGCGCGGTGCGGATGATGGTGCCGGCGGCAAGGCGCGGGCCGGCCAGTGCGGCGGCATCAGCATCTGTCAGGCCGGGCAGCGCCGCCTGCCACAGCAGGGCGCGCTGCGCCGCATCGGGGGCCGGCACGCCAAGGCCCAGCAGGGTGCGGCTGCCCGGCGTCACGGCGCCGCTGCTGCCCAGCACGACGATCAGCGGCACCTGCCCCAGCGCAAAGGCCGGCAGATCAAGGGTTTCGCCCGGCCCCAGCGGCGGCGCGGCCAGCAGCACCGCGCCGCTGACGGCCGCGACCAGCCCGGCCAGCGCCCAGCCCGCCGGATCGGCCGGCAGCCCCGCATCGACGATCAGCAGCGGCCGGCCGGCGGCGGCGCAAATGGCCATGGCCAGGGTGCGGCGGCCATTGCCGGGCGGGCCGCGCAGCACCAGCATCAGGGCGCGGTCTTCAGCCAGCAGGGCGGCGGCACCGGCGGCGGCGACGCGGGTTTTATCGCTCAGGATCAACAGGTTCAGGCTGGGCAGGGCGGCGATCAGCCGTGTGCCGGGCGGGCCGGTGCCAGCGCCGGACAGCGCGTCCCACAGCGGGCCGGGCACGGCCAGCGGCTGATCGAGCCGGGGGCGGGCGGGATCGAGCGACACGATCAGGCCCAGCCGCAGCAGGCGGGTGAGCGCGTCTTTCACGGCCATCGGATCATCGCTGCCGCCATGGCCGCGAAAGGCCGCCACCAGCCCGCCGGCAGCGGCGTGACGGCCATCGCCCAGCAGCGGCGCAAGGCGGGGTTCTTCCTCGACCAGCCCAGCCGCCAGCAGCAGGTTCAGGGCCAGCGGCGGCAGGCCGGCAGCGGCCAGTGCAGCGCCAAGACGCGGCAGCGGCAGGGCGGGATTGCCCAATTGTTCCAGCAGCCTGGGCCAATCCGCGTCGTGGCGGCGGCCGGCCACGGCGGCGAAGGCGGCGGCGTGCTGCGCGCCCACGCCGGGCGGCGCATCGCCGTGGGTGCCAAGGCTGGCGGCGAGGCCATTCAGAGCGAGGCCCAGATGCTGGCTGGCGGTCAACATGGGAATTCGAAGCGGATGTGGCGGCCGGCGGCGGGCAGCCAGCCAGGATCGCGGTCCAGCCCCGCGATGCGCAGCGCCAGCGGGTGGCCGGCCAGCGGGAAGCGGATCACAAGTGTTTCAGATTGGCTGATGATTTCGCCCGGCTGGGCCAGCAGGATGGCCACCGGATCCGGGCTGTCCAGCGCCTCCCCCAGCCGGGCCAGCAGCGTGGCCGACAGGCGGCCGAGCCAGCGGCGCGGGGTGATCGGTTCGCCCGGCTGGAACCAGCGCGTCACCGGTTCGCGCCGGCCGAGGCCGGCGGCGGTGCGCAGCCAGGAGCTGAGCGGATCGGCCAGGAACGCCGGCCCGCGCCAGTGCCGGCCCAGCCACCAGATCAG
>DAITMD010000354.1:0-2479 GCA_036835345.1 Sandarakinorhabdus sp.
GAAGCCGCCAATCAGCCGCGCGAAGGCCAGATTGCGGTTGCCCACGTGATGGTCAACCGGGTGCGCGAAGGCTTTGCCGCCAATGTCTGCGCCGTGGCGCGTCAGCCCGGCCAGTTCTTCAACATCGATCGCTACAATCCCGATCCGCGCAGCAAGACCTGGGCGGTGGCCGAAGACGTGGCTCGCGCCGTTCTGGCCGGTGAAACCGAAGATCACAGCAATGGCGCGCTGTTCTTCCATGCCAACTGGGCCAGGCTGAACAGCTTTTTCCGCAGCCGCACCAAAGTGGCGCGGCTTGAGGATCACGACTTTTTCCGTTGATCCGGTTCCGGCCAGCGCAGCGCCCTGGCCTGTTCCCAGCCTGCCCTGATCGCCGCACGCGGCCGGTCCAGCCCGCGCGCCGCCGTGCGCGCGGCCAGTTCCTGCGCCGCCGCATCGGCTGACAGTGCGCGCGGCTGCGGTGGCAGCGCCCCGGTCCAGCTGGCCAGCGCATGGGCGTTCAGCATCAGCAGCGCGAACACGGCGATACCCACCGCCACCGCCATATGCTGCACACCGGGCAGCGCCGTGGGCGGCACCAGCGCCTCCACATCCAGCGGTGAATCAAACTGTTCTGCCATCGGCGCGCCTTTCAGAACTGGTAATAGATAAAGGCCGCCACGCCGTCACCGCGCAGCGCATCGATGGCAACGATGGTCAGCGCCGTGGCCAGGCCCAGAACCGGCGCCGGCCACAGCGCAAGCCGGCGCGACAGCACCGGCAGCAGCGCTGGCGGCGCGAAATGGATGGCCAGCCCGAACCCGATCAGCGCCGTCATCAGCGGCGTCGCCAGCTCCACGCCCGGGCGCAGCATCGCCGCCTGCGCAAAATAGGCCAGCGCGCCGTCCAGCGTATCGGCCCGGAAGAAAATCCAGCCGGCAACAACCACATGGAACACCGCGAAAATCGCCAGAGGGAGCGGCAGGAACGGCAGCGCACCCGGCCCGCGCCATTCGCGCCACAGGCGTTCGATGGCCAGCACCAGGCCATGGAGGCCGCCCCAGATCAGGAACGTCCATTTGGCCCCATGCCAAAACCCGCCCAAAACCATAGTGATCATGAGATTGCGGCACACCATCCACACGCCGCCGCGGTTTCCCCCTAAACTGATGTAGAGATAGTCGCGCAGCCAGCTGGACAGCGAGATATGCCAGCGCCGCCAGAAATCCTGCAGCGATGCCGCCCGATACGGCGACGCGAAATTGCGCGGGAAGCGGTAACCCAGCAGCCCGGCCAGCCCCACCGCCATATCGGAATAGGCGGAAAAATCGCAGTAGATCTGCACGGCATAGCCATAGGCCCCGGCCAGCAGGTCCAGCCCGGTGCGCGCCGCCGGATCGAAAAATGCCTGGTCCACCAGGCCCGTCGCCAGTTCGCTGGCCACCACGGCCTTCTTGAACAGCCCCCAGCAGATCAGCAGCAGCGATGCCGACACCATGCCGCGGTCCAGCCGGGGCACGGACTGGAACTGCGGCACCAGATGGCTGGCGCGCACGATCGGCCCGGCCACCAGATGCGGGAAAAAGCTCATCAGCAGGCAGATATCCAGAAAGGTGGCCGGCGGCGTGTGGCGGCGGGCGACATCGATCAGATAGCTCATGCCCTGAAAGGTGAAGAAGCTGATGCCGATGGGCAGGATCACCTCGATCAGCGGCAGATCGCGCGACAGGCCGGCCCGCGCCAATATCGGTGCCAGTTGTTCCAGGAAAAAGCCGAAATATTTGAAGAAGCCCAATATGCCCAGATTGGCGGCAACACCGATGCCCAGCCACGGCTGCGCGCTGTCCCCGCGCTGCAACCGGTCGGCGATGCGCGCCGCGATGCTCCAGTTGATGGCCGCCGATGCGATGAGCAGCAGCACGAAGCGCCAATCCCACGCGCCATAGAAAATCCAGCTCGCCAGCAGCAGGATGATCTTGCGCCAGTCGTTGCTGGCCTGCCCCACCGTCCACACCAGGATCAGCACGGCCAGAAAGAACAGCGCGAAATCCAGCGTCGGAAACAGCATCAGGGCTGTGCCCCAACCATCTCCCGCGCGGCCATCTCCCGCGCGGCCAGCAGATCATCCAGCAGCAGGCGCGCCACCTCGGCGCCGCCGGCGGCAGAATAATGAATGAAATCCGGCCCCATCAGCCCGGCCTGCATCCAGCGGATGGCGGCGCAGGCGCCGCCCTGCCGCGCCCGCCAATCCCAGAAGGCGATGCCCAGATCGGCTGCCACCCGGCGCTGCACGGCGCTGACGGTGGCGATGCCCGGCGGCGTGAACAGCGGCAGCCCGCGCCGCACCGCGCGCACCGCCGGGCCATCCAGCGTCACCGGATCGGATGCCAGCGGCCCCGGCCCATCTTGCCACAGCGGAATGTCCAGCCCGGCAACCGGCAGCCGCGCCGGGCCGGACCTTATGGCGGGATTGCAGTCACTGGCCGCGCCCGGCGCATTG
>DAITMD010000355.1:0-2476 GCA_036835345.1 Sandarakinorhabdus sp.
CACAGCAAATTGCCGGTGACAAGCCCAACCATCAGCCCGGCCGCCAGCGCCAGTTCGGCCGGCGGCAGCAGCGCCGCGGCCGGCGCCACCAGCGCGGCCGGCAACAGGCGGTAATTGGCGATCACGCCGGGCAGCAGCGCGCGGTGGCGCAGCTTGTCGATCCCGGCGACCAGGAACATGAGGGCGCACAGGCAGGCCGCAGCCGCTGCCATGATCTGAAGAGGCTGCGCGCCCAAGCGGGGCTCACTGGCCCAGCGTGTGGATCACGCCGCCGCCGGCGCGTTCCAGCTCATGCTTCTTCTCATAGGTCAGCGCATCCATCACCAGCACGTCGCTGCCGTCGCCGCTCAGGAACAGCAGCGGCTTGTCGTCCTGCGTGACTTCGATATTTTCGGCCCTGGTCTTGATCGGCACGCGTTTCAGCACCTTGCGCGCCGCCAGATCGACCACCCAGATTTCCTCGGCGCCTTCCTTCTGCGTCCAATACTCACCGCGGTGCATCAGCACATAGAGCGTGCCGGTCTTGCGGTGCAGCGCCATCAGCTGGCGGCCACCGGGCATCCAGTTAATGTCCAGCGGCTTGGTGTCACCCGGGCGCAGACCGGCCGACGCCTGCAACGACCACGCCTCGCCAATCACCGGTTCTGCGCCCAGTTTCGCGGTGCGGATGAGGCCGGTATAGGTGAGGAACACCGCCTCGCTCTTGGCACGATCCTGGATATAGCTGTCGAACACCGGGTCTTCGGCGGCCTTGAAGAAAGGCTGGCTGTGGGTGATGCGCGCGGTCTTGCCGCCCAGCGCGACCGTTGCCAGCGTGCCGTCGCTGCACAGCGCCGCAAAGCCAACGCCGGCCACCGGCGTCAGGCTGGCACAGCCGGGCAATTCCACCACTTGGGACAGCTTGCGCTTTTCCAGATCGACCACGTTGACCGAGGATACCGGGCTGAAATTATAGACGAAACCTGTCTTGCCATCACTGCTGATGACGAAATTATTGTTCATCGCGCCGATGATCAGCCGGCCCGGCAGCGCAATCTCGGAAACGAGGTTCAGCGTGGAGGGATCATAGACCGCAAGGAAATCCTGCCGGGTGCCGCGGTTGATCTTGGTCCAGATGGTTTCGGCGACATAGAAAAAGCGCTTGCTGGGATCGATTGCCATATCCGACCACCGGGTGGTCTGGATCAGCCCGACCATCTTGCCGGTATCGCCATCAAAAATCCGCGTGCCGCCATTTTCCCAGCCGCCGCGCAGAAAGCCCCAGCGTGTCGACAGCGCCGGCAGTTTGTGGGTGAACGCCTCCTCCGGCTCCAGGCTGGGCATGGCGGCCGGCGCGGCCTGCGCCTGCACGGCCACCGGCATCAGCGCTGTGACCGCGATCAGGGCGGCTCGTATCACGGATGTTGCGCTGGTCATGTCCCCACCTGTCCCCCATGGAAATGCGACTCGCCGCGGGCACCACAACAACCACAGCGCTGTGGATGCTGGTCGGACGTCAAGTATTCGTCAAGGGGCCGTCCGCGGCGTTGCACGAAATGCGTAGATCGGCCGGGGAGATCGTCTTGGCCATCTGCACCAGCGTGGTGATGGCGATGGCCTTGAGTTGCGGCATCTGCGCGGCCCAGGGCTTGCCGTGGCCGGCAAAGATCGTGGTGCCCTCCATGGTGGCGCTGATATAGCGGGCAACCACGTCCACCTCAGCCGGCGACAGCGCCGGGTTGAGCGGCGCGATCGCCGCCGCCAGATTGGCGTGGGCACGGCGATAGAAAGCCGCCACCCGCTCTGCGATCACCGGGTTGTGGTTGGCCAGCGCCCACAGTTCGATGAACACATGGGTGGTGCGCTTGGTGCCGATATCGTCCAGGCAGATTTCGATGATCTTGGTCAGCTGCGCTTCGGGCGTCAGGCCGGGGCGGCGCACCGTATCGTCCAGCAGCCGTTCGTAGAAATCCAGCAGATCATCCAGCAGCAGTTGGATCAGCAGTTCCTTGCGGGCAAAATGATAGGACACATTGCCCACCTTCATCCCGCAGCGCGCCGCGATGCGCCGCAGGGTGAACGCGCTGGCACCTTCGTCCACCAGCACCGCCAGCGCAGCTTCCAGAATGAGGTCCACCGTCTCGGCGCCGCGCACATAAACACCCGGCCGGGCAACGGCCGCCTTGGGCCGCTGGGTTGTGCTGACGTCGGTCATCACCCTGTCCTACCCCCCCGTATCGGCGGCGTCCAGCAGCCGCGCTTGACGAATGCTTGATGACTGTCCAGTCTTTGCCGATGGTGCGGCGCAGCATGGGGCTGCCCGCTCGTCTGGGGACTGGCTGGTGGCACTATCGTTGTTTCGCTTGATCCTGCCCGCGACCATGTTGCTGGCCGCACCGGCAGCGGCTGCCGATCCCAAGGCCGCATTTGTTGCCCGCTGCGGCATGTGTCACCAGGCCGGCGGAGAGGGCCTGGCCGGGCAATTTCCCAAGCTTTC
>DAITMD010000356.1:0-2455 GCA_036835345.1 Sandarakinorhabdus sp.
CAAGATCGTGACCGTCATGCTATTTTGGATTGTGGCGGCACCGGCCGCCGCCGGTCCAGTCGAAGACTCGCTGCTGGAGGCTGACCGCGCCTTTGACGCGCTGGCCGCACGGATTGGCCTGCCGGAAGCTTTCAGATCGGTGTCTGACCCCGATGTCCGCATGCTGCGCACGCCGCCGCCGGGTGCGGCTGCATCGCCCGCCGAGGCTGCGATCGTGCGCACGCCAGCAGGTGTCCAAGCCTTCATGGCTGCGGCCGAACGGCCGGGCTGGTCCACGCGTTGGGCGCCCACTGAAGCGGTGGCCTCGCCCGATGGCCGCATGGGCTACACCATCGGCCGCTGGGTGCGCCAGGGCCCGGGCCGTGACGGCAAGCCCCAGAAGTTCACCGGCAATTACGTCACCATCTGGGTTCGCCAGCCGGGCCGACCATGGCGCATGAGCTTTGATACCGGCAGCCCGGACTGAACGAAGGCCGCAGCCGATCGGACCGCAACGGCACGCAAAGGCCCTTCGGCCCAATCTGCCAGCGACGCTTGCCCTTTATCAGCAGCGCGTGAACCCGGTTGTCACGGCCTTCCGTGGGCAGCGTGGCGCCGGGTGCAGCCTGTCCCGACAAAGAATGATATCTTGTATCTTTCCAGCGACATTGCTACGGGATGTAGTAGTTGAATCGCGCGGGGGGTTTGTGGCCAATTTCAGATCATTGGGCATGGCATCGACAATCGCCGCCATGGTGGCAGGGCCAGCCTTGGCAGCAACCGAAGCGACCGTTGAGGGTGATCAGATCGTCGTCACTGCCACGCGCAGCGAAAAGCTTCTGCTCGATACGCCGGCAGCGATCAGCGTGCAGCCGATGGACGAGCTGCGCCGAATGGGCTTCAGCTACGGCACCGACGAGTTCCGCGGCGTGCCCGGCGTGTTTTTTCGGCGCGGCGAAGGCGATGGAGACACGTTCCCGTTCGTGGCAATCCGCGGATCGGTCGGCACAGACGGCTTTCTGGCGCTGATCGACGGCATTCCGTTCCAGGGATTTCTGGAAGAACCGCTGCTCTCCGATGTGCCCTATGGCGCGCTGGATCGGGTGGAGGTGGTGCGCGGGCCGCTATCGGCACTTTATGGGCGCGGCGCGCTTTATGGCGCTGTCAACTATATCACGCGACCAGCGCGTGAGGATCGCACGCAGGCGGCACTGACCGGCGGCAGCTATGACTTCTGGTTGGGGCAGGCCCTCGTCTCGAAGAAACTCGGCGAAAATGCCGGGCTAGTGGTATCCGGCCAATATGAGGACTCGCGTGGTTGGCGCGAGCAGTTCAACCGGAAAGCCTGGCAGATCTTCGCCAAACTTGATGCCGATTTTGGCGAACGCACTCGGATGGTGGCGATGGGCCAGTATCTTGATCGCAATTTTGAAGCGCCCAATGGCATCCCGCTCGATCGCAACGGCAATCTTGTGGAGATCGCCGGCGGCCGTCGCGGCTTTTTTGGCTATCTGGAACCATTCAACCGCTCGCGCGGCGGCTTCGGCGCGTTGCGGTTTGAGCATGAGGCCAATGACAAATTGAGCTTTGCAGTAACCGGCCAGTATCGCCGCTATTCCGGCCGCACATTCTTCAATTTCTTTGATCCCTTCGGCACCGCTCTGGCAGCTGATATCGTGGGCTTCAATGGTTTTCGCGGGCAGAATCAGCAACGGGTCTGGTTTGGGGAAGCAACGGCGCGATGGCAGCCGGGCGGTGGCCACAATATCATCGCCGGCGCAAGTATCGAAGACAGCCAGACCCGCAATTTCGACCGTTGGTCCGGCCAGAACGGTTTCACCTTTGCCTGTGGCTTCAATTTCTACCTGGTCGCCGTGGATGTACGCACCGGCAACGTCACCAATCGCAATGACCCCTGTTTCGAAATCGATACGCCGCTGACCGATGCGCGCACCGATCAGAAATTTGCCGGGCTTTTCATCCAGGATGAATGGAATATCACCGACACGCTGACTCTGACAGCCGGGCTTCGCTATGACGACTTCCGGCGCACAACCCGGTTCCTGCCGTTGCCATCGGTTGGGCCGGGCGGCGCACAGCGCCTGCAATCCGATGCGGTGAGCCCGCGGCTGAGCCTGAGCTGGAAGACCGATGCCGGGCTGGCCTATGCCTCCTACTCAAGGGGCTTCAATTCAAATTTCGGCCCGACGTTCGAAAACAACCCACGTCAATACGCGCGTCCGACGCTGGTGCCTACCACGCTTGACAGTTACGAGATCGGATTGAAGGGGCAGACCGGCGATGGCGTCCTGCGCTATGAGTTGGCAGCGTTCTACAGCGAACAGGCCAACCGCCGCATTATCGTGCCCAATCCGGCGGCAGAAGCCGATCCCGGCGCGCCGCGCAGTCTCATCACTTTCGGTGACAACCTGTCCATTCGCGGCATTGAAGTAGCGCTGGGCTTGCGCCCGGCGAA
>DAITMD010000357.1:0-2424 GCA_036835345.1 Sandarakinorhabdus sp.
TTTGCGCTGACCATGGAACGCACCATGGCCGAGACCAAGAGCGGCCAGGGCACCGGCGCGTTGAGTTCGATGCTGAAATATTATGGCACCGAGCTGAACAAGCAACGGATGGAGCTGCTGATGTCGATCCGCGGCAGCGACGGGCTGGTGTGGGAGGGCGAGGAAAAGGGCGAAGGCGATCTGGCGCGTTCGTGGCTGCGGTCGCGCGCTAACTCGATCGAGGGCGGCACATCGGAAGTGCAGCTGAACATCATCGCCAAGCGCGTGCTCGACCTGCCGGGAGCCTGAACCATGCCGCTGATCCTGACCGACGACCAGATGATGATCCGCGATTCGGCGGAGGGCTTTTTCAAGGACGAAGCGCCGGTTTCGCAGCACCGGGCCTTGCGCGACGCGAAGGACCCGGCCGGCTTTTCCCGCGATGTGTGGGGCAAGATGGCCGAGATGGGCTTTGCCGGCGTGCTGGTGCCCGAAGCGCACGGCGGGGCGGATATGGGCCATGTCGCGGCCGGTATCATCATGGAGGCGATGGGCAAGAATCTCAGCGCCGCGCCGATGCTCTCCACCGCGGTGCTGGGCGCAACGGCGCTCAAACACGGCACGCCGGAACAGCAGGCAAAATATCTGCCGTTGATCGCCAAGGGCGCGCATCTGCTGGCGCTGGCGGCTGACGAGGCCGCGCGCCACAAGCCGGCGCATGTTGCCACCACCGCCACGCCTTCGGGCAATGGCTTCAAGCTGAACGGGGTGAAGGGGTTCGTGATCGACGGCGGCGCTGCCGACACGCTGATCGTCGCGGCGCGCACCGATGGCGCGGCTGGCGACACCGCCGGCATCACCCTGTTCCTGGTCAATCCCGCTGCCGATGGCGTGACGGTTGACCGCCGTTCGATGGTGGACAGCCGCGGGGCGGCGCGCGTGACGCTCAGCGATGTGCAGGTGGACGGTGCCGATGTGCTGGGCACGGTGGGCGAAGGCCATGCCATATTGGAGAGGATACTGGATGCCGGGCGCGCCTGCCTGTCAGCCGAAATGCTGGGCGTTTCGGGACAAAGCTTTGGCACCACGGTGGATTATCTGAAACAGCGCGAGCAGTTCGGCCAGAAGATCGGCAGTTTCCAGGCGCTGCAGCACCGCGCCGCGCATCTGTTCTGCGAGATCGAGTTGGCACGTTCTGCCACGCTGAAGGCACTTCAGGCGCTGGATGAAGGCGATGCGCGCGCGCCGATCTATGTGTCGCTGGCCAAGGCCAAGGCCGGTGACGTGGCGATCCTTTCCACCAACGAGGGCGTGCAGATGCACGGCGGCATCGGCATGACCGATGAATATGACATCGGCTTCTTCATGAAGCGCGCCCGCGCCGCGCAGGAGACCTTTGGCGACAGCGCCTTCCACAGCGACCGGCTGGCGCGCGCGCTGGGCTATTGAGCGCGCCGCCCATATGCTTGCGCTTGCAAGCATCGCTGAGCGTGGCATGAATGTTTGGCAATAAAGCCGCCACGCAGCGGCAGCCGCATCGCCTGGGAGGATTATCGTGACCAAATCCGCGCTTGATACTGCGCTTGACGAGGTGATTGCCGGAATCACCGCCGCGGGCGGCCCGCTGGGCGTTGCCAATGCGGATGTGCGCGGGGTGAACCTGCCGGTGTTCAGCGCCGCGCCGCCGACGATGCGCGAGTTTCTGGCGTTTTTCTTCACCACCCAGGGGCCGAAGGAGTTTCTGGTGTTCGGCGAGGAGCGGCTGACCTTTGCCGACGTGTATGATCGCAGCCTGAAATTCGCCGCCATGCTGCAGCACCGCCACGGCATCGCCAAGGGGGACCGGGTGGGCATTGCCATGCGCAATTATCCGGAATGGGTGATCGCCTATGCGGCCATCGTCCACATGGGCGCGGTGTGCATCCCGATGAACGCGTGGTGGACGGCCGAGGAAATGGGCTATGGCATCAGCGACAGCGGTGCGCGGCTGGTGATTGCCGATGAAGAGCGCGCCCGCCGGCTGGCGACATTGTCGTGCACGGCCAGCGTGATCACCGTGCGCACATCGACGGATGTGGCCGCCGGGCTGGGCTTTGTGCGCGCCGAGGACGAGCTGGCGCAGAGCCCCGCTGCCATGTGGTATCTGCCGGAACTGACGCCGGAAGATGATTGCACGATCATGTATACCTCCGGCTCCACCGGATACCCGAAGGGCGCGGTGTCCACCCACCGGGCGCAGGTGTCGGGATCGATGAACTATCTCGTCACCGGTCTTGCCCTGCTGGAGCTTTCGGCCCGGCAGGGGGCCGCGCCGGCCGAACAGCAGGTGATGCTGCTGAATGTGCCGCTGTTCCACATCACTGGCCTGGTGCCGGTGCTGCTGGTGTCCATCGCCATCGGCCGCAAGATGATCATCATGCACAAATGGGATGCCGGCGAGGCGCT
>DAITMD010000358.1:0-2422 GCA_036835345.1 Sandarakinorhabdus sp.
TCGGCGTCGCGCCGGTTATGATCCGCGATCTGGCCGGGCACGTGGGCGCCCTGCCTGCCGAACAGATGATCAAGGCGCAGACCTTGGGGGCGAGCAGCTGGCAGCTGATCGCGCGCGTGGCGCTGCCGCAGGCGCTGCCCCGGCTGATCACCGCCACGCGCCTCGCGCTGGGGCCGGCCTTCGTGTTCCTGATTTCGGCCGAGGCGATCGCATCGGATGTCGGGCTGGGCTACCGCATCTTCCTGGTGCGGCGCTATCTGTCGATGGACGTCATCATTCCATACGTGGCGTGGATTGCCCTGCTGTCGATCCTGATCGACGCGGCGCTGGTGCGGGCCGGCCGGCGGCTGTTCCCGTGGGCCGAGGCGGCGCGGGCATGACGGCCTTGCTCTCCATCAGCAATGTCTGGGTGGAATATGGCGATCATGTCGTGCTGGAACGGCTGAACCTGGAGATCGAGGCCGGTTCCTATGTGTCCATCGTCGGGCCATCGGGGGCGGGCAAGACCAGCCTGCTGCGGCTGGTGCTGGGGCAGGAAGCGCCGACAAGGGGCAGCATCACGCTGGATGGCCAGCCGATGCCGGCCGAATGCGGCCCGGACCGCGGCGTGGTGTTTCAACGCTATTCGGTGTTCCCGCACCTGACGGCCATGGGCAATGTGATGCTGGCAACCGAATTTGCCGGCGCGCCGCTGCTGGCGCGGCTGTTTGGCAGCCGCCGCCGGGCAGCGCGGGAGGCGGCGCAGGCGATGCTGGCAGCGGTGGGGCTTGGCGATGCAGCGCATCTCTATCCGGCGCAGATGTCGGGCGGGATGCAGCAGCGGCTGGCGATTGCGCAGGCGCTGATGATGCAGCCGCGCATCCTGCTGCTGGACGAACCGTTCGGCGCGCTCGATCCCGGCATCAGGGCCGACATGCACGGGCTGATCCGCCGGCTGTGGCAGGAACGGCAGCTGACCATCATCATGGTGACGCACGATATCCGCGAGGCCTTCACGCTGGGCACGCGGGTGATCACGCTGGACAAGCGCCGCCACGATCCGCACGCGCCGCACCGCTTTGGCGCGACGGCCACCTATGATCTGAAGCTGCGACCCAAGGCCGAGGCGCTGCCCGAACCGGCAGACGCGACATGACCGCCGCCCCCGCCACCGTGGCGCGGCTGAGCATCAGCCTGCCGGCGGCGCTGATGCGCCGGCTGGACATGATGGTGCAGGAACGCGCTCTGGCGTCCAGGTCGCAGCTGATCGCCGAACTGATCAGCGGATCGGTGGCCGATCACGAGGCGCTCACCCAGCCGGACGCGATGTTCGCCGGCACCATCACGCTGGTGTACCGCGCCGATCGCGGCCGGGTGCGGCAGCAGCTGGCGCAGATCGAGGCGGCCTATCTGAAAGAGGTGATTTCGGCCCAGCACGTGTTTCTGGAGGACGATCAGTCGCTGGAGGTGCTGCTGGTGCAGGGGCCGGCGCTCAGGCTGCGGGCGCTGGCCGATGCCCTGCGCATGGTGCGCGGTGTGCAGCAACTGGAACTGGTGACCACCACGGCGCTGCTGCCGCCGCTGCACCAGCAGGCGATCAGGAAGGCGCTGCCATGACGACGAACACTCCGCACCCCGGCGGCGCGCTGGCCGATCCGAACGCCGCCCGCGCCCATGCCCGCGCGCAGGGCGGCACCGTGGTGGAGGCCATGCCGGTGCTGCCGCCGGTGGCCGATGATCTGCCGGACGGGGTGCGCGGCGATGATCTGCTGTGGGAGGAAACCATCGCGCCCGGTGGTTACGCCGCCCGCCGCCTGCCACGCGGCGCGCGGCTGCGGCTGATCGACAAGGCCGGCGATGCCGCCGCCGGCCTGCAGATCTTCAACGCCGACATGCCAACCGAACGTCTGAACGTGGCCGATACGGTGAAGGTGCAGTGGAACGCCTATCTGGGGCCGGGCAAGCTGCTGCTGTCGGACATGGGCCGGGTGCTGATGAGCATCGCGGAGGACAGCGCCGGCACGCATGACTGTTTCTGCGGTGCCTCCACGCCGGCCAGCAACGCCGCGCGTTATGGCGAAGGCCGCAACAGCGGCGCGCATCCATCGGCGCGCGACCGCTTCCTGCTGGGCGCGGCCAAGCACGGGCTGGGCCGGCGCGACGTGCATCCATCGATCACCCTGTTCAAGGGCGCGCGCGTCGAAGCCGATGGCGGCATCACGCCCGATATCGGCCCCTTCCCGCCCGGCCGCCATGTGCTGCTGCGCGCGGAGATGGACGTGACCATCATCATCGCCAACTGCCCGCACGTGCTGGATCCGCGCGCCGATTACACGGTGACGCCGCTGCGGCTGACGGCGTGGCGCGGGCCGGTGACGGCGGCCGATGATCCCATCCGCACCGCATCGCCGGAAGGGCTGCGCGCCTTTCTGAATGTTGAAGA
>DAITMD010000359.1:0-2419 GCA_036835345.1 Sandarakinorhabdus sp.
CCCGGCCGCGGCCATAGATGCGATAGATCAGCGCCGGCTGGTCGAACGCGCAGAACATGATGGTGATGCGGCCATCGGCAGCCAGATGCGCGTGGGTTTCATTGCCGCTGCCGCCGAAATCGAGATAGGCACAGGCATGGCCGCCCTCCAGCACCCGAAATGTGTCCATGCCCTTGGGGCTGAGATTGATGCGCGCATCGGGTGCAGCGGTGGCAACGAAATACACCGGCTGGCGGGCGATGAAGGCGGCGTGATCGGCCGTGATGTGATCAAAAAATTCCGACATTCGCCTGCCCTTCCCCCATCAGGCGGCCGTGCCGCCCACCGTCAAGCCATCGATCAACAGGGTCGGCTGGCCCACGCCGGCAGGCACGCTCTGCCCCGCCTTGCCGCAGATGCCGACGCCTTCGTCCAGCGCCAGATCATTGCCGATGGCGCGCACCTTGGTCAGCACGTCCGGCCCGTTGCCGATCAGCGTCGCGCCTTTCAGCGGGCGGCCCAGCCGGCCATTCTCGATCTCATAGGCTTCGGTGCAGGAAAACACGAACTTGCCGCTGGTGATGTCCACCTGCCCGCCGCCGAAGCTCTTGGCGAAAATGCCCTTTTTCACGCCAGAAAGGATCGTGCCAGGATCTTCGCTGCCGCCCAGCATGAAGGTGTTGGTCATGCGCGGCATCGGCGCGTGGGCATAGCTTTGGCGGCGGCCATTGCCGGTGGGGGCGGCGCTCATCAGCCGGGCATTGAGCCGATCCTGCATATAACCCTTCAATATCCCGTCCTCGATCAGCACGGTGCGGCTGGTGGGGGTGCCTTCGTCGTCCACCGTCAGGCTGCCGCGGCGTTCGTCCATGCTGCCGTCGTCCACCACCGTGACGCCCGGCGCTGCCACACGCTGCCCGATGCGGCCGGAAAAGGCGCTGGTGCCCTTGCGGTTGAAATCGCCTTCCAGGCCGTGGCCGATGGCTTCGTGCAGCAAGATGCCGGGCCAGCCGGGGCCGAGCACCACGGTCATCTCGCCGGCCGGGGTGTCGATGCCATCAAGGTTTACCAGCGCCTGGGCCAGCGCGACATCGATGGCGCCTTCCCACGTGGCGGTTTCAAACAACTTGTCATAGAGATAGCGCCCGCCCAGCCCGTGAAAGCCGGTTTCGCGGCGGCCGTTCTTTTCGGCGACGATCTGGACGTTCAGGCGCACCAGCGGCCGCACATCGCGCACCCGGCTGCCATCCCCGCGCAGGATTTCAACCACGCTCCAGCTGCCCAAGAGGCTGGCCGACACCTGCACCACGCCTGGATTGCGGGCGCGGGCGGCGGCATCGATCTGCTGCATCAGCGCCACCTTGGCCGAAAAATCGATGCCAGCCAGCGGGTTCAAATCGGTGTAGCGGCGCGCGTTGGTGGGCAGCGGCGGCAGCGCCAGCGTGCCGCCATGGCCATCGCGGACCACCTTGATCGTATCGGCGGCGCGCGCGATGGCGGCGTGTGACAGATCGTTGGCGTGGGCATAGGCGGTCATCTCGCCGGCAACGCCGCGCAGGCCAAAGCCCTTCTGCGTATCGAAACTGGCGGCCTTCAGGCGGCCATCATCAAACGCGAAACTTTCGGACACGGCATATTGCAGATAAAGCTCGCCATCATCGCAGCCGCTCAGCGCTTCGGCCACCTGCCGGCGGGTGCGTTCCGGATCAAGGCCGGTATCGGCATAGAATAACTGATCGGCATGGGGTTCGTGGCTGGTCATGCCCAAGATATGGGCCATGGCCCGGAAAAGGGAAAGAGGGCCAGTCGCCTCAGCCGAAGTTGCACGTGAGCAGCCAGCGTTTGCCAGCGCGGTCGAAAACGATGCGGCTGCAATCGTCCAGCACGTCGCGGCCGATCAGGATCCACGGCGCACGGCCGCGCTTTTTCTTGCGGTTGGCTGATACGGTGATCGTATCCTCGTCATCGGTTTCGGTGCTGGTGCCCTTTGCGGCGGCATCGATCGCCCGCGCTTCTGCTTCCGATACGCGCACGCCGGTCTGGCGCAGCGGCAGGCCCAGCAACGTGGCCCCCGCGCGCGGCTGCAGCTTCTGCCAGGGCAGCGCCACGCCCGGAAACGGCCGCCAATAGCCCACCTGGTTAGCGCGCGTCACCAGCCCGGCCGACAGCAGCGCCGCGCCGGCCCGGGCATTCATAACGGTGGCGGTGCTATTGAGTTCCAGGCTGATGTCCACATCTTCGTCGCCGATCCTGGTGGTGATGCCGGTTTCACCGGTGCCCTGCTTCTTCAGGATGATGGTGCGGCTGCCGGGTGCGGCGGGGCGCAGATTGATGTCCACCCGGTCGGCCTTCAGCGCGCCGACCGTAAGGATGCCATCGGCATCACTGGCGATGGCCCGGCTGACCCACACGGTCGGCACTTTCTTGTCGGGCAGGCCCT
>DAITMD010000360.1:0-2404 GCA_036835345.1 Sandarakinorhabdus sp.
GGGCGCGCAGGCCGGGCAGGCCCTCGGCATGGAAGGCGCGGCAGTGCGGGCAGGTCAGGCTGCCGAATTCGACCAGCTTCACCGGCGCTGCCGGGTTGCCGATCAGGATGCCGCCCTGCGGCGTGGTGACCATGCGGGTGGACCAATCGGCGGACGCGGCAGCGGGCGCACGGGCCGGCTGGGCCGCAACCGGCGCGGCGACGGCAAGGGCGAAGGCGGGGGCGAGCAGGAGGGAGGCAGCAAAACGCATGCGCATCCTCTAGCGCGCCGTGCGGCCATGCGCCAAGCCCCAGTTGCAGGGCCGGCCGGCTGCGGTCACCTGATCTTGGGTGGCCCGCTGCTGGCGGCGAGCGCCTGCGCCAGCGATTCAAGCGTGGCGCGCAGATCAGGGTCGGCAATATCCTTCAGGGTGGAACGCGCGGCCTCGGGAATCGGCGCCGGGGCCGGCAGCGGGGCGGGCGGCGGCGCCATAACTGCGCCCTGTTCGATGCTGATGCGCGCCACGGCGGCATAGCCCAGCACCCGGTTGGCGCGTTCGATGATCTGCGTCTCGACATGGCGCAGCATCGGCGCGATGGCGCTGGTGGCGGCGATGGCCAGCGTGCCGCCCTCCTTCTGGCCGCGCGGGAAGCGCAGGCGCAGCGGCCGGCAGTGGCGCGCGTAGGACGTGCCAACGATGTCGGGCCAGCGTTCCAATATCGCGGCCTGCGTGAAGCCGAACTTGCGGAACGCCTGTTCGCCCACGCCGTGCACCAGATCGGCGATGGGGCGGGCGCGGCCCCCTCTGGCCTTTGGCGCGCTCGGCGCTTTGCTGGGCGTTTTCGGCATCGGCAACCCATGCCATAGACAGGGCGTGACGCAAAGCTGGCCCCTTGAACTGCTGGACTGGTACCGGGCCCATGCCCGCGCCCTGCCGTGGCGCAATCCGCCGGGCGCGCCGCTGCCGGACGATGCCGATTGGCCCTACCGCGTGTGGCTTTCTGAAGTGATGTTGCAGCAGACCACGGTGGAGGCCGCCGCGCCTTACTGGCAGGCATTCACGGCGCGCTGGCCCACGGTGACGGCGCTGGCGGCGGCGGATGATGCTCAGGTGATGCAGGCGTGGGCCGGGCTGGGCTATTATGCCCGCGCCCGCAACCTGATGGCCTGCGCACGCACCGTGGCGCACGCGCACGGCGGGCGCTTTCCGGGCAGCGAGGCGGCATTGCGCGCCCTGCCCGGCATCGGCGATTACACGGCGGCGGCAGTGGCGGCGTTCGGCTTTGGCCGCGATGCGGTGGTGATCGATGGCAATATCGAACGGGTGACGAGCCGGCTGTTCGCCATCGCGCAGCCGCTGCCGGGCGCGCGCGCCGCCATTCGCGCCGCGCTGGCTCCGCAGGTGCCGCCGGGGCAGGCCGGTGATTTCGCGCAAGGCCTGATGGATCTGGCGCGGCGCATCTGCACGCCGCGCAGCCCGCGCTGCCCGGTCTGCCCGATCGCCAGCGCCTGCGCCGGGCGGGACACACCAGAGGCCTATCCGGTGAAGGCCGCGAAAAAGCCCCGGCCCACGCGGCAGGGCACGGCCTGGTGGATCGAGGCCGAGGGGAAGGTGCTGACCGTGCTGCGGCCGGCGAAAGGCCTGCTGGGCGGCATGCGGGCGCTGCCGTCGTGCGATTGGGCCGGGCCGGGGGCGGCGGCGCCACTGCCGGGCGATTGGCGGCCGCTGGGCGTAGTGCAGCACGGCTTCACCCATTTCGAACTGGAGCTGAGCGTCAAGCGATTGCATTTGCCGGCGGTGGCCGCGCTTGACCTGCCGGGGGCACTGTGGCTGGCACGGGACGAGCTTGCCGGCCTGCCCACCCTGTTCATGAAGGCGGCGCGGCTGGGGCTGGCGGAAGGGGCGACATGACGATGTTTCACGAAGTGCCGGAGACCGGCTTCACCGGCGGCACGCTGGACCGGGCGGACGAGGTGCGGCGCGATCCGGCGGCGCTGATCGCGCTGCGCGCCCGCAGCGATGCGCGCTGGCTGGTGCTGGACAAGTTGAACCCGGTGGTGCGTCCCGGTGATCAGCCGCAGATATTGTGGGCATACCGATCGGACGTGCCGCACGATGCGCTCAGCATCTTTCTGGGCGTGGACGGCGATGCCCCGCGCTTTGCCGCTGCGGCGCCGGCCGATGAACTGGTGGCGGATTTCGGCGGCGAGGTGATGGATGCGCGCGTGGCCGGCAGCCTGCTGCCCCGGCATGAGGCCGCCATCGTGGCGCAGGCGCGCAGCGTTATCGACTGGCATCAGCGCCACGGCTTTTGCGCGGTGTGCGGCGCGCCCACGCTGCTGGCCAAGGCCGGTTATGCGCGCAGCTGTGGGGCCTGCAAGGCGGAGCATTTTCCGCGCGTCGATCCGGTGGTGATCATGCTGG
>DAITMD010000361.1:0-2401 GCA_036835345.1 Sandarakinorhabdus sp.
CTGTCGTCCCTCCGGATGAAATTCTGCACCTCCGCGCCCTTCGCCGCCGAACTGAAGGCCGAAGTGCTGCGCCGCATGCCCGGCGGCCTGATCGAGTTTTTCGGCATGACCGAAGGCGGTGTCGGCTTCATGCTGGCGGCACACGAACACCCGGACAAATTGCACACGGTGGGCCAGCCGCAGCCCGGCCACGAGGTGCGGATCATCGATGAAGATGGCCGCGACGTGCCGCCCGGCACGCCCGGAGAGATTGTCGGCCGCTCGCCGGCCACGATGAACGGCTACCGGAACCGCCCCGATCTCACTGCCAAGGCCTACTGGATCGACGCCGATGGCCGCGAATGGCTGCGCACCGGCGACATCGGCCGGCTGGACGCAGATGGCTTCCTCACCCTGATGGACCGCGCCAAGGACATGATCATCTCCGGCGGCTTCAACATCTACCCGTCCGATATCGAGGCGGTGCTGCTTGGCCTGCCCGGCGTGGTGGAAGCCGCCGTGGTCGGCGTCGCATCGGATGCCTGGGGCGAAACCCCGGTGGCGTTCGTCGTTGCCCCTGCAGCGGATGCGGAGGCTCTGCGCGGCGCCGCCAATGCCGGGCTGGGCAAGACACAGCGGCTGGCCGCCGTGGTGCTGGTGGACGAACTGCCGCGCAGCCACATCGGCAAGGTGCTGAAACGCGAGCTGCGTGACAGCTTCACCGGCACGGTTGCCTGATACCGCCAAAGCGCGCAGCATTGCCGCGTTGGGGGAGGGGCAGCATATGAACCAGCTTACACGCGCCACGCTGATCGGCACGCTGGCGCAGGTCGCCATGGTGGTGACCGGCCATTATATACCGGCGGTGGCCAATATGTTCGCGTTTGGCGGGATGGGCATTTCGGCCCTGGCCGGCTGGGGCGCGCTGCGCGGCCGCACGGCCAGCATGGGCACAGCGGCTGGCGGCGGTGCGCTGGCCGGCGCCCTGTCAGGCGCACTGGGCATTGGCGTTTCGGTGTTGTTGGGCGATGTTCCGGCCAGCCTGCTGGGCTTCGGCACCATCAGCAGCGCCGTTACCGGCCTGATTGGCGGCCTGATCGGGCGGCAACGCGGCTGAACCGCCGGCACTGCCCTGTCCTGCAGGCCGGGTATCGGCTATCGTCTGTTCCGCCGGGCTTGAACCGGACCGGGCGTGTGCCATTGCGCCCGGAATCGGCAAGATCGTCAAAAATTGGCTTGTGGCTGGCCGGGCATCGCCGCGCCGAATCGGGGCTGGCATCGCTGCGGCATTCTGGCTATCTCGCAAGTGCAACATGAAAGGAGCCGGCGCGTGGCCAGCAAGCTCTTCCCCGATGCCGCTGCGGCCCTTGATGGCCTGCTGTTCGATGGCATGACCATCATGTCCGGCGGCTTCGGCCTGTGCGGCATCCCCGAAAATCTGATCGCGGCGCTGAAACAGTCGGGCGTGAAAGGCCTCACCTTCATCTCCAACAATGCCGGGGTGGATGGCTTTGGCCTGGGCCAGTTGCTGGAAACCCGCCAGGTGGCGCGGATGATCAGCAGCTATGTCGGCGAAAACAAGGAGTTCGAGCGGCAGTATCTGGCCGGCGAGCTGCAACTGGAATTCAACCCGCAGGGCACGCTGGCCGAACGCATCCGCGCCGGCGGGGCCGGCATTCCGGGTTTCTACACGAAAACCGGCGTCGGCACGCTGGTGGCAGAGGGCAAGGAGCACAAGGATTTCGGCGGCGAGACCTATATCCTGGAAACCGGGCTGGTCGCCGATGTCAGCATCGTGAAGGCGTGGAAGGCCGATCCATACGGCAATCTGGTGTTCCGCAAGACGGCGCGCAACTTCAACCCGATGATGGCCACCGCCGGCAAGGTGACCGTGGCCGAGGTGGAGGAGCTGGTGGAGCCGGGGGCGCTTGATCCCGACAATATTCACACGCCGGGCATCTTCGTGCAGCGGCTGATCGTGGGCCGGGATTATGAAAAGCGCATCGAACAGCGCACCGTTCGCGAAAGGGAGCCGGCCTGATGTGGACCCGTGACCAGCAGGCGGCCCGCGCCGCGCAGGAGCTTCAGGATGGGTTTTACGTCAATCTGGGCATCGGCATGCCCACGCTGGTGGCCAATCACATTCCCGAAGGCATCGACGTGACGCTGCAGAGCGAGAACGGCATGCTGGGCATGGGGCCATTTCCCTTTGCTGGCGAGGAAGACCCTGATCTGATCAACGCCGGCAAGCAGACCATCACGGAACTCAGGCGCACCAGCTATTTCAGCAGCGCCGACAGTTTCGCGATGATCCGCGGCGGGCATGTGGATCTTTCGATCCTGGGCGCGATGGAGGTGGCCGAAAATGGCGACATCGCCAACTGGATGATCCCCGGCAAGATGGTGAAGGGCATGGGCGGCG
>DAITMD010000362.1:0-957 GCA_036835345.1 Sandarakinorhabdus sp.
GGGCGACAATCTCGGGCGTGATCGGCTCCACATAGGTGGCGTCGGCCAGTTCCGGATCGGTCATGATCGTCGCCGGGTTGGAATTTACCAGAATGATGCGATAGCCCTCGGCCTTCAACGCCTTCACCGCCTGCGTGCCCGAATAATCGAACTCGCAGGCCTGCCCGATGATGATCGGGCCGGCGCCAATGATCAGGATGGACTGGATGTCGGTGCGTTTTGGCATCAGGCGTTCCGGGCTGTGTGCGCGGTAAGCGCATGGTCAATGGTGCGGGCGACATCGCCGAGACGCTCGAAAACATCGACGGCGGGGATGTGAAGAAGGCAATAGCCTTGTTTGATCAGCCACGCCTCGCGAAGCTGATCATGTGCCACGGTCTGCTGGTGCGATCGTCCATCGATTTCGACGATGAATTTTTCACGGCGCGCCGCGAAATCAGCAATATAGGGGCCAATCGGCACCTGTCGGCTGAACTTCCAGCCATTCAGACGGCCGGCGCGCAATATGTTCCACAACCGGGCTTCCGGCGGAGTCATTTCGCTCCGCATGGTCTTGGCGCGCTCGGCAATCACCTCCCCCCGCCGGGGGGAGGTCGAGAGACGGCGCGCAGCGCCGGCCCGGGAGAGGGGCTGCGTGCCATCAGAACCAGTCCCCTCTCCCGCCGCCTTCGGCGAGTCGACCTCTCCCCGGCGGGGAGAGGTGACATCCTCTCCCGCCGCGGTCACTTCAGCCCCCCCACGAACTTCTCGAACAGATACTGGCTGTCCTGCGGGCCGGGGCTGGCTTCGGGGTGATATTGCACGGAAAACGCCGGGCGGTCGGTGAGCTCAAGGCCCGCCAGCGTGCCGTCGAACAGCGAGATGTGGGTGGGCCGCGCCGTCGCCGGCAGCGTGTCGGTGTCCACGGCAAAGCCATGGTTCATGCTGGTGATTTCCACCCCGCCGTCGCTGGCGCGC
>DAITMD010000362.1:967-2394 GCA_036835345.1 Sandarakinorhabdus sp.
TCTCCACCCGGCCATCGGAAAGCCGTTTCACCGGGTGGTTCGCCCCGCGGTGGCCCTGCGTCATCTTCACCGTGGTCGCGCCCACCGCGAGGCCCAGCAGCTGGTGGCCAAGGCAGATGCCGAACAGCGGCACCTGCGCGTTCAATAGGCTCTGGATGGTCGGCACCGCGTGGATGCCGGTGGCGGCCGGATCGCCGGGGCCGTTCGACAGGAAGATGCCATCCGGCTTCAGCGCCATGATGTCGTCAAAGCTGGCGGTCGCCGGCACCACCGTCACCCGCGCCCCGGCTGCCACCAGATTGCGCAGGATGTTGCGCTTCATGCCATAATCGATGGCCACCACATGCGGGCCAAGCGCGTTGGCGCTGCCCACCGCATAGCCGCCCGGCAGCGTCCACAGGCCATCGTCCCACGTGTAATTCTGCGTGGCACCGATCACGCTGGCCAGGTCCATCCCCTCCAGCCCCGGCCAGCCGCGGGCCTGGCTGAGCAGGTTTTTCACGTTGAACTGCCCGGCGCGGTTGTGGGCGATCACGCCATTGGGCGCGCCGGCTTCGCGGATGCGGCGGGTCAGGGCGCGGGTATCAACGCCCGAAACGCCGATGCGGCCCCATTTCTTCATCCAGTCATCGAACCGTCGTTCGCTGCGGAAATTGGCCGGCGCGCTCACCGGTTCGCGCACCACGCAGCCCAGCGCATGCGGGTTGGGCGATTCGATATCATCGTTGTTGGCGCCCACATTGCCGATGTGCGGGAAGGTGAAATTGATGATCTGCCCGGCATAGCTGGGATCAGACAGCACCTCCTGATAACCGGTCATGGCGGTGTTGAAGCACACTTCGCCCACCGCAGCGCCTTCCGCGCCAAAACCGTGCCCCCAGATCACGCTGCCATCGGCCAGCACAATAACGCCCGTCGCGCCTTTGGGTTGGACAGGCGCTGCGGCGACGGCCATCGGGCAATTCCTTTGTGTCAGGCGGGCAAACGGGCAGCAGACAAACGCGGGGGCACTAGGGGCGCCGCCGCTGTCCGTCAATCTGTTCTTTCGCGCTTCAAGACGCTATCGAACCGCAAACATCAACCCGCAATCGCACCTTCGGAGCCTGCCATGCTGCGCGACGCCATCAAGACCGCCACCCTGGACGCCATGAAGGCCCGCGACACCGCCCGGCTGGGCGCGCTGCGGCTGATATCGGCGGCATTGAAAAACAAGGATATCGAACTGCGCACCGGCACCGTTCCTGCCGATGATGATGTGCTGGTGGCCGATGTGCTGATGAAGATGGCCAAGCAGCGCCGCGAATCGATCGAGATGTATGACAAGGGCGGCCGCACCGAACTGGCCGATGCCGAACGCGCCGAACTGGCGGTGATCGAAGGCTTCCTGCCCAAACAGATGGACGAAGCCGAAGCGCTGGCGGCGATCA
>DAITMD010000363.1:0-2378 GCA_036835345.1 Sandarakinorhabdus sp.
AACGACAGGCGATCGTCAGTGGCGGCGGCGATATCGGCCCCCACTTGGCCCAGCCACGCCTGCGTGCCGCGCCCGCCCTTCGCGCCCAGCTTGCGGCCGACCAGATCCAGCGCCTGGATGCCGTTGGTGCCTTCGTAAATCATCGCAATGCGGGCATCGCGCACAAACTGATCCATGCCCCATTCGGCGATATAGCCGTGGCCGCCCAGCACCTGCTGGCAATTGGTCGCCACTTCATAGCCGCGATCGGTGCCATAGCCCTTGATGACCGGGGTGAGCAGGCTGATGAGATCATCGGCCAGCTCGCGCTCGGCCGCATCGGGGGCCTTGCGCGAAAGGTCCACGCGGATGGCGCTCCACAGCACCAGCGCGCGCATCCCTTCGGTAAAGGCGCGCGCATCCATCAGCATGCGGCGCACATCGGGGTGGACGATGATCGGATCGGCCTTGCCATCGGGATTCTTCGGCCCCGTCAGGCTGCGGCCCTGCAGGCGGCCCTTCGCATAATCCACCGCGTTCTGATAGGCGGCTTCGGCCTGCCCCAGACCCTGAATGCCCACGCCCAGCCGTGCCGCATTCATCATGATGAACATGGCGGCGAGGCCCTTCATCTCCTCGCCCAGCAGATAGCCGGTGGCGCCATCATAGTTCATCACGCAGGTGGCGTTGGCGTGGATGCCCATCTTGTGCTCGATGCTGCCACAGGTCACCGCGTTGCGTGCGCCCAGCGTGCCATCATCGCCCACCAGAAATTTCGGCACCAGGAACAGCGAAATCCCCTTCACGCTGTCCGGCGCATCCGGCGTCTTGGCCAGCACGAGGTGGATGATGTTTTCACTCAGGTCATGCTCACCGGCCGAAATGAAGATCTTGGTGCCGGTGATCGCGTAAGTGCCATCGCCATTGGGCACGGCGCGGGTGCGGATCAGGCCCAGATCGGTGCCGCAGTGCGGCTCGGTCAGGTTCATCGTGCCGGTCCAGCGGCCTTCCACCATCGGCGGCAGCCACTTGGCCTTCTGCTGCGGGCTGCCCACCACGTCGATGGAGGCCTGCGCGCCTTCGGAAAGGCCGGGATACATGCCGAACGCCATGTTGCTGGCCGACAGATATTCCTGCATCACCGCGCCGATGATATAGGGCAGGCCCTGCCCGCCGTGGTGCGGATCGGCGATCAGCCCGCCCCAGCCGCCATCGCAGAACTGCTTGTAGGCCGCCTTGAAGCCATCCGGCGCGGTCACGCTGCCATCGGCATGGCGGGTGCAGCCCTGCCGGTCACCGGGCAGATTGAGCGGCGCCAGCACCTCGGCACAGAATTTGCCGCCTTCGCCGATCACTGCCTCGACCAGATCGGGCGAGATGGCTTCAAAACCGGGCACATTGCCCTGCCCATAAAGTCCGGCCACGGCATCGAGCACGAACAGCGTGTCTTTCACCGGGGCTTGGTAACGGGGCATGGCGTCAGACCTTGTTGGGGGCAGTCAACGTCTGTTCGACGATGGCGCAGAAATGTTGCAGTTCGCGGATCGTGGCATCGATATCGGCCCGCTGTTCCGCCAGCAGGCCAATGCGCGCCCGGCATTTTTCCAGCGTGACGCGGCGCTGCGTCTGGCGGTGATCGCCCACGTCATACAGGTCGATCATCTCGCGGATTTCCGCCAGCGAAAAGCCGACATTCTTGGCCCGCAATATCCACGCCAGCCGCGCCCGGTCGCGGCGTGAATAGATGCGGCTCTGCCCCTGCCGTTCCGGCGCGATCAGGCCCTGATCCTCATAGAACCGAATGGCACGCGGCGTGATGTTGAAGCTGAGCGCCAGTTCGGTGATCGAAAAATGGCTGGCATCATGCGGTGCCGGCGGTGCGGCGGCGGCCGCAAAGGCGTGCAGCAATTCCGCTGGGTCGGGCGCAACGTCTGGCAGGGCCGCCATGTCTGTCATGGCCGCATGGGGTAGTTTCCGTTTACGTAAAGGTCAAGCTGGCGATGGCGCGGTTGCTGTGGCGGAAGCTGCCGGGATCGCTGCGCCCGGCCAGCACCACAATCGCCTGCGCCAACGACTTCGCCGGCAGGCTACCCAGATCGCGCGGCAGGAACACATCCATCACCGGCGCGGCCCATTGCAGGAATCGCTCCACCGGGCGGCGTTCGGCGCGGGGTCCGATCAGAAGACCGGGCTGAAGGATGTCAAGGCGGGTGAAGGCCATGCGTTCGAGCGCCATCTCCACCTCGCCCTTGGTGCGCGGGTAGAGCAGGCGGGCGCCCGGATTGGCGCCGACGCTGCTGACCAGGATGAAGTGGGTGACGCCGGCAGCCTTTGCGGCGCGGGCGAAGGCGAGGACGGCGTCGTGATCGACGGCGCGGAAGGCGGCGTCGCTGCCGGCC
>DAITMD010000364.1:0-2378 GCA_036835345.1 Sandarakinorhabdus sp.
CCCAAGCCCAACAGCCTGGCGCTCAGGATGGCGATGCTGGCGGCCGACGAAGCCGATGCCTGGGTGGAGGGCCGGCGCATCGCCGAATGGGATGTCGCCGCCAGCAGCCTCATCCTGTCCGAAGCCGGCGGACAGCTGACCGATCGTCACGGCGCGGCGCTGTCGTTCAATCAGCCGGAGCCGCTGTTTCAGGGGCTGGCCGCCGCCACACCGGCGCTGCATGCCGACGTGCTGAGCCGTCTTAATCATGCGCTGGATATGTTTGCGGCCCGGCGCAGAGGCGAAGCCGCCTGATTTTACAGGGTTGCGCCGGCACGCCCCGCGCCGCAGTCTGCCAGCCTGAGCCTTGGGAGGGGTTCGCCTTGCAGCTGAAACGCCGGACCCTGGCAGCCTTTGCCGCGCCGTGCCTGCCCCTGACCGGGGTCGGCCTGCCGCTGGTGGTCTATCTGCCGCCCTATTATGCCGGCACGCTGGGGCTTGATCTGGCCATCACCGGGCTGGTGTTTTCGGCCGTGCGCTGGATTGATCTGCCCATCGATATCGGCTTTGGCCACGGCATTGATCGCACCCAAACCCGCATCGGCCGGTTTCGCCCGTGGATGATCGGCGGCGGCCTGGCCATGCTAATCGGGTTGGCACTGGTGTTCTTTGCCGAACCCGGCGTATCGCCGCTGCGGGCATTTCTGGGCCTGCTGATCCTCTATACCGGCTTTTCCGCCGCGCAGGTGGCCCACACCAGCTGGGGGCAGGCGCTCTCCACCGATTATCACGAACGCAGCCGCATCTTCGGTTGGTGGCAGACCGGCAACATGGTGGCGCTGATCAGCCTGCTGGCGGTGCCGCCGCTGGCCAATGCGCTGGGGCCGCGCTTCGGGATGGAGGCATCGGCCACACTGGGCGTGCATGCCATGGGCTGGGTGCTGCTGGCGCTGGTGGTGCCCACCATGCTCATCATGCTGCTGATGGTGCCGGATCGGCCCGCCGCAGCAAGCACCGAAACCCCGCACGGCTGGCGCGACATCTGGCAGGCGCTGAAGCGTCCGCAGCTGCGCCGGCTGCTGCTGATCGATCTGCTGGCCAGCCTGCCGCCGGGCTTTGGCGGCGCGCTGCTGATCTTCTTTTTCGAGGCCGCGCGCGGCTTTTCCGTCACCGAAGCCCGCCTGCTGCTGCTGTTCTATTTCGCCGCGGGGCTGATCGGTGCGCCGCTGTGGAGCCTGCTGGCACGGCGCACATCGAAACACCGCACCGTGGCGATTTCGCTGGCGCTCTATGCCGTGTTTCACACCGGCCTGGTGCTGGGGCCGGCGGCGGGGTTTGGCATTGCGGCGGCCGGCATGCTGGTGGCCGGGCTGCCGGCGGTGGCACCGCCGTTCCTGGTGCGCGCCATGCTGGCCGATGTCACCGATGCCGAAACGCTGGCCACCGGGCGCAACAACGCCGGGCTATATTACGCCGTGTTGGTGGGGGTGCAGAAACTGGGCTACGCCATTCCGGTGGGCTTTGCCTATCTGGTGCTCGACATGATCGGCTTCGATGCCAAACTGGGCGCAGAAAACAGCGCCGGCGCCATCGACGGGCTGGTGCTGCTGTTCCTGGTGCCGCCGGTGCTGGCGGCGCTGGCCGCCGCCCTGCTGGCCAAGGGCTGGAGCATCGACGCGGACGAACAGCAACGCATCATCACCGCATTGGAAAGCAAGGGAGCCACATCATGAAACTCTATGACAGCATCGGGCCAAACCCGCACGTGGTGCGCATGGCGATGGCCGAAAAGGGCGTGACGCTGGACAGGGTGACCGTGGACATCATGGCGGGCAACAACCGCACCGGCGATTATATCACCAAGGTGCCCACCGGCGGCACCCCGGCGCTGGAGCTGGACGATGGCCGGGTGATTTCGGAAATCACCGTCATCGCCGAATATCTCGAGGAACTGCACCCCGCGCCGGCCATCATCGGCACCACGCCCGAAGAGCGCGCCGAAACCCGGCGCTGGGCGCGGATCATCGATCTGGGCTATCTTGAACCGATGGCCAATGGCTTTCGTGCCACGCAGGGTCGGCCGATGTTCGAACCGCGCTTTCCGATCGTGTCGGAAAGCGCCGGCGAGGAGCTGAAGGCCATCGCCGCGAAAAAACTGCTGTGGCTGGATGGCCAGATGGCCGATCGCGGGGCGGGCGATTATATCTGCAGCAACCGCTTCACCCTGGCTGACATCCTGCTGTTCTGCTTCGTGGAATTCGGCGGCGCGGTGGGGCAGCCGCTGCCGGCCGGCACCCGCTGGCTGGCCGGCTGGCACGCGCGGGTGAAGGCACGGCCCAGCGCGGCGGCCTGACCGGTTCAGATCTCGATCAGGTGATCGGGCAGCTCGTTGCTGTTCT
>DAITMD010000365.1:0-2365 GCA_036835345.1 Sandarakinorhabdus sp.
CCATGCTGGCCGCTCTAGGAAAAGCCGGAAACCGAAACGCCCCGCGCAGGGGGAAGCCCTGCCGGGACGCCGATCGCGCTTGCCGGCTGCCTCAGCCGCGCGTTCTTTCGACCAGAACGATCGCGGCTTTGACGGAGGCGGCTATACCCAGATCGCTGGTATCAAGCAAGGCGGCATCGGCGGCGCGCACCAGGGGCGCGATGTGCCGGCCGGAATCGCGGGCATCGCGCGCGGCGATATCGGCCATCACATCCTCCAGCGGCTGGTTCATGCCGCGCCCGTTCAGTTCGGCATGGCGCCGCTGCGCCCGCACCATCGGGCTGGCGGTGACGAACAGCTTGGCCGTGGCATCCGGCGCGATCACCGTGCCGATGTCGCGCCCGTCCAGCACGGCGCCGCCCGGCTGGCGGGCAAAGCTGCGCTGCACATCATAGAGCGCCGCGCGCACGCCGGGATGGCCGGACACGATGGAGGCATAATCGCTGTTCAGCGCGCTCATCAGATCGGGATCGTCAAGCAGGGCCTGATCCAGCGCCAGTGCCGCCTCGGCCGCAGCCTGCGCGTCATAGGGATCATCGCCGGCCAATCGCACCGCCAGCCCCACGGCGCGGTATAATTTGCCGGTGTCCATGTGCGGCAGACCGTAGTGGCGGGCCAGTGCCTTGGCGATGGTGCCCTTGCCGCTGGCGGCGGGGCCATCGACGGCGATGACAAGGGGTGAGGGGCTGTTCATGACAGCAGCGTAACCGGCCCGGGCCGGGCGGGGCAAGCGTCAGCTTGCCGGGCGGCGGTTCGCGCTCCAGCGGTCGATCAGCGGCAGCACCGGAAACAGCATCTGTTCGCGGATGCTCAGCCGGCGGCGATCGTCCTGCCCCACGATATCGGTTTCCCCGTCGCGGAACGTGCCGAAGATGCGATCCAGCAGGATCAGCGCGTTGGCATAGTTGCAGCGCGTGTCGTCATAGGTCACCGAATGGTGCAGGCTGTGCGGCTTGATGGTGGTGAACACATGGCCGTACCAGGCCGGCGCGTTCAGCCGCACATTGGCATGGGCAAAGGTGGTGACTGCGCCCAAGATATTGCCGGCACAGAACAGCGCGGTGAGCGAGAAATCGAACAGCGCCACCACCGATGCGAACACCAGGAACAATTCCAGCGGGTTGCCCACCGTGCCCTTCAGCGCATTCAGCTGCGTGATGTGGTGGTGCGGGGCGTGCAGCAGCCACAGCGGCCGCCAGTTGTGCATGGCGCGGTGCAGCCAATACTGGCCGAATTCGATGATGAAGATGATCAGCGCCACCTGCACCAGCAGCGGTGCCTCTGCCAGCCACGGCGTGCGGATGCCGAAGCCCTGTTTCAGCGCCAGCAGGCCGGCATCGGTGATGTGATCATTGGCATAGCGGATGACGACGAATGCCAGCGCGAAATAGAAGAGATCAGTGAGCAGTTCCCGCCGGTCCAGCCGCCAGCCGCGGTGGCGTTCGTGGACGAACTCCAGCCCCAGGATGACGGCGCTGGTGACCAGCGACGCGGTGAGGATGGTCATCGGGTTGCTGGCCAGATCGGCCGGCGCCAGGCTCCAGAAGGCAAAGATGAACAGGATGGTCGCCGGTTCGAAATAACGCAGCAGCGTGTCCCTGATGCCGTGTGCCGCCCCTGTCATCTGTCCGCCCCTCTTGATTGTGTCGGACATAGCACGGGCGGGCCCGCCCTGTCATCGCGGGCTGCATGCGCCGGCCGGACCCAACAGCAAGCCACTCTGCTTGTTGCCCTTCTGGCAGCGGCTGCCTAGGAAAGGTTGAGGGCAGGGAGTGGTTGATGGGAACGTGCAACTGGGGAATGGGCCGCGGCGTGGTGATGGCGGCGGCGATCTGGCTGCTTGCGACGCTTCCGGCGGCTGCGAACGCGCAGCAGACGCCGGCTGACAAGCCGCCGCCCACCGATCGCGAGGTTGTCCTGATGGTCCATGCGCTTGATTCCCAGCTGAGCAGCGGGCCGTCACGCTTTGCCTCCAGCGCCAAGCTGGCCTTGCAGAAGGAGGTCTGGGATCTGGCGCTGGATTTTTCACGCACCGCCTGCACTGGCAATGATGCCAGCGGCTGTGCCACGCTGGGCAAGGTGCTTTCGCAGCCAAAGGCGCGCATGCTGGATGCCCGCGGGGCGGAAGCCGCGCACCGCAAGGCGGCATCGCTGTACGTGCAGGGCTGCAACGATCCCAGGGCCCGGGGCGATTATTGCATCGAAGCCGCCGAATTCCTGAAGGATGGCGCGCTGCCGGCAGCGCGAAATCCGGCAGTGTTGCCGTCGCTCTATGCCAGGGCGCGCGATGCCTTTTCGCGGACCTGCAACGATTTTGGCAGCGAAT
>DAITMD010000366.1:0-2349 GCA_036835345.1 Sandarakinorhabdus sp.
CCGGCCAGCAGCTTCCAGCCCTGGTTCCACATCGCCGGCCCGCCCACGATGTTGCTGGCGGGCACGCGCACGCCATCGAAATACACATCCTGGCTGGCGGTGTAGCGCAGATTGGCGTGATTTATGTCCTGCATGCGCACACCGGGCGCACCGCACGGGATCAGCACGAACGACAGGTTGCGATACCGATCCTCGGCGGGGCCGGAGCGCACCAGCGTGTAGATATAGTCGCTCCAGTCCGCACCCGTGCACCAGCGTTTGGCCCCGTCGATCACCACCTCGTCACCCTCCAGCCGGGCGCGGGTGGTGACACTGGCGAGATCACCGCCCACATCGGGTTCAGAGAGGCCGTAGGCGAAAAACAGCTCGCCCTTCGCCAGCGCCGGCAGAAATTGCGCCTTTTGTTCCGGACTGCCATTTTCAGACAAGTTCATACCGCCATAAAAGGCCGTGTGGATATAGGGCCCAGCCAGACACGGCCCGACCTGCGCCAGCTCCTCGATCACCGCAATGGCGGCCACCAGATCCTGCCCGGCACCGCCATAAGCTTCCGGCACGGTCAGCGCCGTCAGCCCCAGCTTGTTCAGTTCGGCATAGACATCACGCGGCCAGCGATGATCCCGGTCCCACTGGATGCGCGCCTCGCGCGGGGCGTGCTGCGCGAGGAACTTGCGGATCGTGTCGCGCAACTGGCCGACATGCGCCGGCTCGTCAGCGAATGTCGCCTCCGGCAGGGCGGGCGCGCTCATTCGCCAGTCAGCTTCGGCGCACGGCGTTCGCGGAAGGCGCGCACTGCCTCGGCCCGGTCGGCGGCAAGGTTGGAGAGGGTTTCATAGGGGATGGAGGCGTCCATCAACTGCTGCGCCAGCACCCGCAGCGGCTGATTGGCCACCACCTTGCTCCAGCGCACGGCGTATTTGGGATTGCCCATCAGCTTGGCCACCAGTTCGGCCACCTTCGCATCCAGCTGATCGGCCGGCACGGCATAGTTGATCAGGCCCATCGCCTCGGCACGCGGCGCCTTGATGAGATCGCCGGTCATAAGCAGCTCCTTGGCGCGGGCATAACCGATCAGCTGCGGCCAGATCACGGCCCCGCCATCGCCGGCCACCAGCCCCACCTTCACGTGCGGATCGCCGATCACCGCGGTCTCGTCTGCGATGATGATGTCGCATAGCAGCGCAATCGTTGCGCCCAGCCCGGCCGCCGCGCCGTTCATCCGGCAGATCACCGGCTTTTCGATCTCCAGCAGGCTGGTGACGATGCGCTTGGCGTCCCAGCCGATGTCGCGGAAGCGTTCGGGATGGGCGATCTGTTCCTCGAACCAGTCAAAATCGCCGCCGGCGCAAAATGCCCGCCCGGCGCCGGTGAGCACGATGATGTCGCTGCCGGCATCCTGCTGCAGTTCGGTGAACACCCGCGCCAGTTCGTGGTGCATCGCCTCGTCCACGCCGTTCACCGGATTGGTGCCGGTGATGGTGGCGGTGAGCACGCGCGCGTTGCCGAACTGCCCGCGTGTGAACGTGAAGCGTGTATAGCCTTCCAGCAGCGCCATCGCGCTTTCTCCCCAACGGTTTCCCGCAGGGTGGCGCAGGCGGGCCGCCGGGTCAAACCCGCCAATCAGGGGAGTTTGAGCGCTGCCTTCACCTTGGCCCAGCTGACCAGCTTGAAATTCTGCGCCGGAGCGTTCTCACCGTCCTGTGCCACCATCAGGCCTTCGGGATAGGCCGGGCCAAAACTGGCGGTGCTGATCTCGATCCCGTCGGTTTCCTCGGTGCTGCCAAAGCGGCCTTCGCCGATGCGGAAACGGCCCACGAAACGCTCGTCAGACAGGCGATAGACGGCAAAGGCGTTGTCACCCTGCGACGATGCCACCAGATAACCGCCGTTGGCCGCCCCTTCCGCGGCAATGGCCAGCCCTTCGACATCGGCGACCAGCCGCCGGCCCACCCTGGCCATCAGCACGCCCTTCTGCCCCGACGCGGCGCGGGCATCGTAGCGCCAGATGCCGACATCTTCCTCGCCCACATAGAGCCTTGCCGTGCGCGGATCGACAACGCAACCTTCGGGCTGGCTGCCAACCTTCAGCGACCGCACGATGCGGCCGGTGCCGGCGGCCAGGTTCAGCTCCACCTGGCGGATATCGCCTTCCTTGAAGGTGACGAAGGCGGTGAGCGCGCCCGGCCCGTTGCCGCCCGGCGTGGCCCACAGGCAGATGCCATAGGCCTCGCCCGCGCCGGCGGCCACGCTGCCGATCGGCAGCAGCCGCGACGATCCCGTATCCAGCCGGAACAGTGCGATCCGGCCATTGGCATCATCATTGCGATCGCTGGCCGCCACGATCACGCC
>DAITMD010000367.1:0-2343 GCA_036835345.1 Sandarakinorhabdus sp.
TACTGGCGGCATGGCGAGGAGGTGGGCATCACCTTCCTGCCCGCTGCGGAAAGCGACTGGCTGCTCGCCGCCAAACGCGACCGGCCCCGCGCGATGCTGCGCACGGTGCTGCGCGAACACCTGCCGGCGCGGCTGGCCGATGCGCTGGCTGATCGGCTGGGGCTGGAACGCGAGCTGGGCAATCTGTCCGATACGGCGTTGCGGGATGCGCAATCGCGGCTGCACGATTGGCGGTTTGCCCCCAACGGCACCGAAGGCTTTGCCAAGGCCGAAGTAACGATCGGCGGCATTTCCACCGCCGAATTGTCATCCCAGACGATGGAGGCGCGGCGCGTGCCGGGCCTGTATGCCATTGGCGAGGCGGTGGATGTCACCGGCTGGCTGGGCGGATACAATTTCCAATGGGCCTGGGCGAGCGGCTATGCTTGTGCCGCGAGTATCCCTGTGGCCTGACGCACTTTTCCATGCGGCGGGACGTTAGCCCCGCCATAGGCCGCCATCAAAACAGCTTTCTGATTTCGAACCGGAAATTCAGCCCCAACGGATCAATCAGCAAGGGCTGATAATTGATCGGCGTATTGCCGAACTGATCGCGCACCTGCAATTGCTGATCGAACAGGTTATCGGCGTGCAAGGTCAGCCGCAGATCCTTCAGGAAGCCGTCATTCTTGCCCGTTATCTGGCCCAAATTGGTGAAGATCCGGACATCCACCGTCACCAGTTCATCAAAGGTAAGGTTGAGCGCGCCTGTTCCGTCGATCCGCGTTGGGCCGGTATAGCGGCCTGACAGACGAACACCCACGCCCTTGCCGAAGATGCCCGCTTCGAGCCTGCTGGTGTTGCGCGGGAAACCGAACGCGCCGGTCGCATCGCCATCAAGCTGATCGAGCGGAGCAAGGCCCGGCGCAATCAGAATCTGGTTCTGCAATTCGATCGTGTGAGTGAGGTTGGCGAAATAGCTCCAGCCCTGAAAACCGCCGGGGCCAAAGCCGCCCAAAGCGCCGCCCGGAGGCCCGCCGCGCCCCCCGCCTTGGGCGCCGCCAGCTTGGGTTGTGCCGCCACCCGCAGGCGGGGCCAGCAAGGCCGGATCGATCGCGCAGATCGTGGTGCGGAATTGCGCCAGCCGGTCACGATCAATTGTCCCGTCGGATTTCCGCACACGGCTCAAAAGCTGTTCCAGCCGGGCCGGTTCAAGTCCGGGGAATTGTGCCGAGAGATCCTCGCCGCTTTCCACCGCATCAACCAGCCGGTTGATGAATTCAAGGCCATCGTCCTTGCACAGCCGTTCGCGGAAAGCGAGGAACTGCTCGCGCTGCTGCGCGCTGGGTGCACCGCCTGCACCCGGCCCGCCTGCACCCGGCCCGCCTACGCCTGCCGGAGCGCCGCCCGCTGCGCCAAACCGGGCCGGAGGCCCGCCACGCTCGCCGCTATCGCCTTCGCCCTGTTTCGGCCCGCCAAAGCGGCCAAGTGTGGACAAGGTGAACTGCAACCGGTCAGACCGCGTTTCGGCAAAGCTCACCGCGCGCCGATCAACCTGGATCAGGCGGCCAGCCGGATCACGGGTCACCCGTCCGGGGAATGCCGCCTCGATTGCCTGATTGATCTGCGGAAACGGCGAGACAACATCATCCGAACGGTTGCGGATATATTCCACCGTCAGGCGCGTATCCTTGATGACCGGCAATTCCCAGTTGGCGGCGAATTTCCAGTCGCGCTGGGTTTCGGCCACAAGATCGGGATTGCCGCCGGTAATCACCGTGGCCAGCACTGATTCGCCATTGACGAAATCGAACACCGGCACGTTGAAATTGTTAATGATGGGATTGCCAAGCTGCGGCAGGCCCGGCGCAACCTCGCGATAGATATAGGTGGCCGACAGATCGAGCGTCGGCGCAGGTGCCCATGTCAGCCCGGCGTTCCAATCGCCCAGCAGCCCGAAATCGGACAATTCCTCAAACCCGGCCTGCGCGTTCAGGGTGAAAGTGCCAAGCGCATCGGCAAACCCGGTGCGGCTGCTGGTGATTGGGATCACCAGATTGGTGCTGCTCGCGGCGCGCCGCCGGGTCAGCAGGGCTTCTTGCCCGGTCAGTGTATCGCGGCTGTCGATCTGCCGCCAGTCAAGCGCGGCGCTGAACGTCGCCAGCACTTCGCCGCCAGGCAGACTGGCCAGCGGCCCATCCAGCGTGTGCAGCGTTTGGCCATTGATGACCTGACTGCTCGCCACATTGAACCCGGTATCCAGCGCACGCGGCAGCACCGCATTGATCGGCAACAGGCCAGCCGCCGCATCATTCACGAAACCGCTGGCATCGAACCGCTGATCAATTTCGGTTTCGGTTTCGG